>CAZXNF010000491.1:0-378 GCA_964641785.1 uncultured Streptomycetaceae bacterium
ATGTTGTAGACGCCCTGCGCGCCGCGCGGGCCGACACGGAAGCCGGTCATCACCTCGTCGAAAATCAGCACTGCGCCGTGCTTCGTGCACAACGCGCGCAGCGCCTCCAGAAAGCCGGGTGCGGGCAAGATCATGTTCATGTTGCCGGCGACCGCCTCGACGATGACGCCGGCGATGCGGTCGCCCTCGCGCGCGAAGGCGCGTTCGAGGCCCTCGGTATCGTTGTAGTCGAGCACCAGCGTGTTGGCGGCCGCGCCTTCCGGCACGCCGGCGGAACTGGGATTGCCGAAAGTGAGCGCGCCGGAGCCGGCTTTCACCAGAAGCGCATCCGCATGCCCGTGATAGCACCCCTCGAACTTCACCAGCGTGTCGCGGCCG
>CAZXNF010000491.1:388-3088 GCA_964641785.1 uncultured Streptomycetaceae bacterium
CTTCCGTACCCGAACTCACCAGCCGCACGAGTTCCAGCGACGGCAGGCGGCGGATCAGCAATTCCGCCATCTCGACTTCGATGGCGGTGGGCGCACCAAACGACAGGCCGTCGGCCGCCGTTTTCTGCACGGCAGCGATCACCTCCGGGTGGGCGTGGCCGAGGATGAGCGGGCCCCACGAGCCGACGTAGTCCAGGTAGCGCTTGCCGTCGGCGTCCCATACGTGGGGACCTGCGCCGCGCGCGAAGAAGCGCGGCGTGCCGCCCACCGCCCGGAAGGCGCGCACCGGCGAATTGACGCCGGCGGGAATGACCTGCTGGGCCTGGGCGAACAGGGCTTCGTTCCGGGAAGTCATGCAGGAGACTTCGCAAACAGTCCGGCGAGGCGCGCCGCCGCGGCGCGCACGTCGGGAGTATCGAATATCGCGGACACGACTGCGAGCGCATCGGCGCCGGCATCGATCACGTTCCGCGCGTTGTCGGCGGTAATGCCGCCGATGGCCACCAGCGGCCGGCCAAAGCGCGCACGGGCGGTTGCGAACAGGGCGAGCGGCGCGTGTACGGCGCCGGGCTTGATGCGCGACGGATAGACGGCGCCAAAGGCCAGGTAATCGGCGCCCGCGGCATGCGCGACGGCGGCGCGGTCCAGATCGTTGTAGCAGGAGATGCCCAGCAGGCGCCGCGGACCAAGCAAGCGGCGCGCCGTCGCAGCATCGCCGTCATCGCGGCCCAGATGCACGCCGTCGGCATCGAGTTCGAGCGCGAGCGCGAGATCGTCGTTGACGATCAAGGGCACACCGCTCCGGCGACACACGGCGAGCAGTGCCTGCACCTGTGCACGCCGCAGGTCCGGCGCGGCCGTCTTGTGGCGGTACTGCACCGCGCTGGCGCCGCCCGCGATAGCATCCGCGACCCCTTGTGTGAGCACCGCGGTGTCATCGATCTCCGGAGTGACCGCGTACAAACCGGACAGTCGCGCGGGTGCGCTAGCTGCCCGGGGTGTCGTTGCCATTTTCTTCGCGGGCCCAGAACAGGCGGTCCGGAATGTACTGTCCCATGCCGGGACGGAAGGCCGCTTTCAGCGTCTGCCAGGTGTATTCCTGGGCATCCTTCGCCGCTTCCGGCACGGCGAGGCCGTTGGCGAGCGTGGCGGCCAGCGCGGAGGCCAGCGTGCAGCCCGAACCATGGTAAGTACCCGCCAACCGTTCCCAGCTGTCGCTGCGCACGATGCCTTCGGGGCCGTACAGCGTGTTGATGACTTTGGGCGTGTTTTCGTGCGTGCCGGTGATCAGCACGTACTCGCAGCCGGTGGCGAGCAGCCGGCGCGCGCATTCGGCGGGGTCGAGCTCTTCGTGTTCGTCGGGGTCGTGCGCCGCGAGGCGCCGCGCTTCCAGGCTGTTGGGCGTGAGGATGGTGGTCTGCGGAATCAGCAGTTCCTTCAGGGCCGCGATGAGGTCTTCGCTGGCGAAACTGTCGCCGCGCCCCGAGGTCAGCACCGGATCGAGCACCAGCGGCACTTCCGGGTAGTCGGAGACGACTTCCGCAATCGCCGCGACGATTTCGATGCTGCCGAGCACGCCGATCTTGAATGCGGCCACCGGCATGTCCTCGAGCACGCAGCGGGCCTGGTCGGCGACCCATTCGGCGTCGAGCGGCTGCACGTCTTCCACGCCGAGCGTGTCCTGGATCGTGGTGGCCGTGACCACCGACAGCGGATGGCAGCCCATGGCCGCGAGCGTGAGCAGATCGGCCTGCAGGCCGGCGCCGCCGCTGGGATCGGTCGCGGCGAACACGAGCACGAGCGGCGGAGAGGCGGCGGCGGGATCGTTCATGCAGTGGGCACCGGCATCGCCGGAACGCCGTCGGAGAATCGTGTGGAGGAGGCCGGAGGCAAGGGGCGGGATCAGCTAGAATAATGCGCTGCGATTGTAGCCGAAAGCCGGCGCGCACCGCGTCCTGCGGGCGCGTTTCCTTCCACCGTTTCTTTCTGTTTTGAACCATGACCACCGACAGCAGCGCGCCCAAAGCCTACATGTGTCTCATCTGCGGCTGGATCTACGATGAAGCCGCCGGATTGCCGAACGAGGGCATCGCGCCCGGCACCAAATGGGAGGCCATTCCCGTCAACTGGACCTGTCCAGAGTGCGGTGCACGCAAGGAAGATTTCGAGATGGTGGAGATTTAAGGAGGCAAGCATGCGCATCCTGCACACGATGATCCGGGTCGGAGACCTCGATCGCTCGATCCGGTTCTACACGGAAGTACTCGGCATGCGGCTCCTGCGGCGCACCGACTATCCGGAGGGTCGCTTTACCAACGCCTTCGTCGGCTACGACGACGAAACACAGGCGGCGGTGGTGGAACTCACGCACAACTGGGATACCAAAGCCTACGACATGGGCACCGGGTTCGGGCATATCGCGCTGGCGGTCGATGATGCCCACCGGGCCTGCGAGGAAGTCAAAAAACGCGGTGGCAAGGTTACGCGCGAAGCGGGCCCCATGAAGCACGGCAAGACCGTGATTGCCTTCGTCGAGGATCCGGACGGCTACAAGATTGAACTCATACAGCAGATAGTGCTAGCGAATTGACCCAGCGACACGTCCGTCCGGCACGCGCGCAAAACGCTGGGGCTACGTAAATTAAGCAATCTTTAACCCGGAACACGAACCCGGTGCCGGGATTCCCGGAGCCGTTTGTC
>CAZXNF010000492.1:0-3086 GCA_964641785.1 uncultured Streptomycetaceae bacterium
GGGAATCCCGAGGGTTTCGATCCTAGCGGCTGCACGGCCGCATGCTGTGGCGCAGGACCCTCAAGCCGCGTTGCCGATGATGACGGCATCGACCCCGCTGTTCTTGACGAGCTGTGCGGTTTCTTCGGCGCCGATCAGCGCGTTGCCCTGCGGGTAGGCGTCGATCGGCAGCATCTGGATGCCGGGGTGGTCGGCCTCGAACAACTGCTTCAGCAGCGGCAGCGTGCGGAAGGCCTGCCATTGTTCGTTGCTGACGAAACCGATTTTCTTGCCGGCGAGCGACGGGATGCGCGGCGCGTGCTTCTGGGTGATTTCGATGGCGCCGGATGGGTCGTGAAACTCGATGGTGGTCATGACGGGTTTCCCTCTGTAGTTGGTCTTGATTCCGGCTCAGTCCGGCTTGACGTTGGCCGCCTTCACGACCTTGGCCCACTTGGCGATTTCCGCTTTCAGGTACGCACCGAGCTGCGCGGGGTCCATCAGCGCGGGCTCGGCGCCCTGGGCGACGATGGCCTTCTGCATCTCGGGATCGTTGGTGATCTTGGCGATTTCGTCGTAGAGGCGGCGGATGATCGGCTCGGGCGTCTTTGCGGGCGCGAAGAACGCGATCCAGGAGGCTACATCGAAGTCAGGCAATCCGGACTCCGCCGCGCTCTGCACGCCGGGCAGCAGCGCGGCGCGGCTGGGCGTCGCGGTCGAGAGCGCGCGCAACTTGCCGGCCTTGACGAGCGGCAGCACGGCGGTGACGCCGGCGCAGTACATTTGCACCTGGCCGGCAACGAGATCGACGACCGCCGGCGAGCCACCCTTGTAGGGGACGTGCACCAGGTCGATGCCCGCGGTGCTCTTCAGCAGTTCGCCACACAGGTGCGGCGTGCCGCCGCTGCCGCTGGAGGCGAAGTTCAACTGGCCCGGGCGTGCTTTCGCGAGCGCAATGAGTTGCTTGAGATTCGTCGCCGGCAATGAGGGATGCACGTACAGTGCGTAGGGCACGAGCACGAAACGCGCGATCGGCGCGAGGTCGCGCACGGGGTCGTAGGCGAGTTTGTCGTAAACGCTGGGGCCGATCGCGAGTGTCCCGTTCACCCCGAGCAGCAGCGTGTAGCCGTCGGGCGCCGCCCGGGCGACCATTTCGCTGCCGATATGACCGCTCGCGCCCGCGCGGTTGTCCACGACCACCTGCTGGCCCATCGCCTCGGACAGGCGCTGCGCGAGCTGGCGGCCGAGGATGTCGTTGCTGCTCGACCCCGCGGGAAAGGGAATCACCAGCCGGATAGGGCGGTTGGGGTAGGGTTGCGCGGCGGCCTGCGCCGAGGCGAGCGGGCTCGCGGTCACGCAGAGCAGCGCGAGCAGAAATCGGAATGCCATTGCCATGCCTCCTCCGTCTTGCCGGTTGTTGTTGGTCGTGCCGGGACTGCGGGTGGGGCGATTGTACCGCCTGATCCCGCCACGGACGGCGGCGGCGGGGCGGGGCTACGGTGGCGGAGGGACGTTCGGTAGAATGCGCCTTCGCATTCGGAGGTTGCCCATGATCGAAGTTCTCGACAAGCCCGCCGCCGGCCAGACCATCCGGCTCCACGACAACGACAACGTCGTTATCGCGCGCAAGGACGTGCCGCTGGGCGCGAAGCTGGACGGGCTCGGTGTGATGAGCCGCGCGCAGGTGCCTGCCGGCCACAAGATCGCCTCCCGCGCCATCAAAAAGGGCGAACCCGTCCTGAAGTACAACGTCACGATCGGCTTCGCCACGGACGACATCGCGCCGGGCACCTACGTGCACTCCCACAACATGGAATTCCGCGAGTTCCAGCGCGATTACGCTTACGCGCAGGACTACCAGCCGGTGGTCATGGTGCCGGAAGCCGAGCGGGCCACCTTCATGGGCATCGTCCGCGCGAACGGGCAGGTCGCCACCCGCAACTACGTCGGCGTGCTGTCCACCGTGAACTGCTCGGCCACGGTCGCGCACAAGATCGCCGAGTACTTCACGCCGGAGCGGCTGGCCGAGTATCCGAACGTGGACGGCGTCGTCGCCTTCGCGCACGGCACCGGCTGCGGCATGGAGATGACCGGCGAGCCGATGGACCTTCTGCGGCGGACGATGGCCGGCTACGCGCTGCATGCCAACCTCGGCGGCGCGATGATCGTGGGCCTCGGCTGCGAGCGTAACCAGTTGAGCAAGCTGCTCGCGGCGCAGAAGCTGGAGGTCGGCCCCCGCCTGCGCTCCTTCATCATGCAGGAAGAGGGCGGTACCACGAAAACGATCGCGGCGGGCATCGCGGCGGTGAAGGAGATGCTGCCGGACGCGAACAAGGTCACGCGCAAGCGCGTGCCGGCCAGCCACCTCACCATCGGCCTGCAGTGCGGCGGCTCGGACGGCTTCTCCTCAATCACCGCGAACCCGGCGCTGGGCGCGGCGATGGACATCCTCGTGCGCCACGGCGGCACCGCGATCCTGTCGGAAACGCCGGAGATCTACGGCGTTGAACACACCCTCACGCGCCGCGCGCGCACGCGCGAAGTCGGCGAGAAGCTGATCGAGCGCATCCGCTGGTGGAAGGACGAATACACCCCGGGCCGCGACGCGCAGATCAACGGCAACGTGAGCCCCGGCAACCAGGTCGGCGGGCTCGCCAACATCTTCGAGAAGTCGCTCGGTTCCTCGATGAAGGGCGGCACCGGGCCGCTGATGGAGGTCTACCGCTACGCCGAGCCGGTGACGCAGAAGGGCTTCGTGTTCATGGACACGCCCGGCTTCGATCCCTGCTCCGCGACCGGCCAGATCGCCGGCGGCGCCAACGTCATCATGTTCACCACCGGCCGCGGCTCGATGTTCGGCGCGAAGCCGGTGCCGTCGATCAAGCTGGCGACCAACACGCCCATGTATCTCAAGCTGACCGAGGACATGGACATCAACTGCGGCACGATCCTCGACGGCACCGCCAGCATGCAGGACATGGCGCAGCAGATCTTCGAGCACCTCCTGCGTACCGCCTCCGGCGAGCGCTCCAAGAGCGAAATCCTCGGCCTGGGCGACCACGAGTTCGTGCCGTGGAACATCGGAATCGTCAGTTGAACCTTCTGCG
>CAZXNF010000493.1:0-3084 GCA_964641785.1 uncultured Streptomycetaceae bacterium
GGCGTCTGGCGCGGCAACTGGCGGCCGAACACGGACTTTCAATGCGGCTGTGGATTGACCGGCCGGCCACGCTTGCCCGTCTCGTCCCCGCGGTTGATCCCACTCTGCGCGCGCAACACGTGGACGGCGTCGACATCCGCTGCTGGGAAACGCCGTTCGCGGCGACCGTACCTGCCGACGTCGTGCTCGAAACCTTCGGCTGCGAACTGCCGGCAACTTACCTCGACGCCATGGCCGCAGCGCCCGTACACCCGGTCTGGATCAATCTCGATTATCTGTCCGCCGAGGACTGGGTCGAAGGCTGCCACGGCCTGCCCTCACCGCATCCGCGATTGCCTTTAACCAAGCATTTCTTTTTCCCGGGCTTCACGCCGCGCACGGGCGGCGTGCTGGTCGAACGCGATCTGGCCGCGGCGCGCCGGGCCTTTCAGGCCGACGCTGCCGCGCGCGAGAATTTCTGGCGCGCGCTCGACGCGGCACCCCAGCCCGACGCGCTCAAGGTCTCGCTGTTCTGCTACGACCGCGCCCCCGTGGCCGCGCTGCTAGACGCCTGGTCGCACAGTCGCACGCCGATTGCCTGTTACGTGCCGGCCGGCGTCGCCACGCGCGCACTCGAGGACTGGTTCCGGACGCCGCTGGTACCGGGCCGGCCCCAGCAGGCGCGGGCGCTGACCCTGCACCCCGTCGCCTTTCAGGACCAACCGGGCTACGACCGGCTGCTGTGGGCCTGCGACATAAACTTCGTGCGCGGCGAGGATTCCTTCGTGCGCGCGCAGCTCGCTGCGCGGCCCTTCGTCTGGAACATCTACCCGCAGCAGGCCGATGCCCATCGCGTGAAGCTCGAAGCCTTCCTCGCCCGCTACGCGGCAGGACTGCCGCCCCGTCCCGCCGCGGCGGTGCAACACATGATGCAGGCCTGGAACGGAGCCGGCGACATCGCCGCGACCTGGGAAGCCTTTGCCGCCGCCCGGCCGGGCCTGACGGCCGCTGCCGGAGCGTGGGCGGATGGTCTTGCAGCGGGTAACGGCCTCGCGGACTCGCTGGTGCGCTTCGCGGGCGAACGGTTACAATCGCCGTCTTTTTGATTTCAGGCAGGCAGGATTCCCCATGAAAACCGCAATGGAACTGCGCGTCGGCAACGTCATCATGATCGGCAAGGATCCGATGGTCGTGCTGAAAGCCGAATACAACAAAGGCGGCCGCAACGCGGCGGTCGTCAAGATGAAGATGAAGCATCTGCTGACCGGCTCGGGCCAGGAAACGGTCTACAAGGCGGATGAAAAATTCGACATCATGACGCTCGAGCGCAAGGACGTGACCTACTCCTATTACGCCGATCCCATGCATGTGTTCATGGACGCCGACTACAACCAGCTCGAAGTCCACCAGGAAGACATGGGTGACGCGCTGAATTACGTCGAAGAAGGCCTGGAGTGCCAGCTGGTGCTCTACGAAGGCCGCCCGATCTCCATCGAGCTGCCGCAGAGCGTGGTGCGCGAAATCATCTACACCGAACCCGCCGTGCGCGGCGACACCTCGGGCAAGGTGCTCAAACCGGCCAAGCTCAAAACCGGCTTCGAAGTGCCGGTGCCCCTGTTCTGCGCCATCGGCGACCGCATCGAAATCGACACCCGCACCGGCGAGTACCGCAGCCGCACCAAGGGCTGACGCACGCGCGCAGGCGCGTGCTGCAACGAGGGGCCTCCGCGGGCCCCTTTTTTACTGCGCAGCGCGGGTAATATCCCGTCTATAGCGCGCGGCACACCGGGCCGCCGCGCCCCACCCGGAGGAGCAGGCATGACCAGCAGGCGAGGACGCAGGGAGTGGGCCGCCATTGCGCTCGGGCTCGGGCTGTGCCTGGCGCCGCCGTCCGTGCTGGCCGCCGCTGCGGACCTCCGCCTGCCCGTACCCGGGCTGAAGGCGCCCGCCGAAATCCGCGTCGACCGCTGGGGCGTCCCGCATATCTACGCGGGCAACGAGCGCGATGCCTTCTTCGTGCAAGGCTGGAACGCCGCGCGCGAACGCCTGTTCCAGATCGATCTGTGGCGCCGGCGCGGGCTGGGGCAGCTCGCCGAGGTATTCGGCCCCGCCTACGTCGAACAGGACAAGGCGACGCGCCTGTTTCTCTACCGCGGCGACATGGCGCGCGAATGGCAGGCCTACGGCCGCGGCGGACCCGGCATGCTGAACGCCGAACGCATCACCACGGCCTTCGTGGCGGGCATCAACGCGCACATCGAATGGCTGGAAGCCAACCCCTCCAAGCTGCCGCCGGAATTCAAGCTGCTCGGCTACCGTCCGGCGAAATGGTCGCCCGAGGACGTCGTGCGCATCCGTTCGCACGGCCTCACGCGCAACCTGCGCAGCGAGGTGGCCCGCGCCAATGTCGCCTGCCGCGCCGACCTCAAATCGGACGGCATCCGCGTCGGCCTGCAGCCGGCGTGGGAAACCCGCCTGCCCGAGGGCCTCGATCCCTGCCTGCCGAAGGACGTGCTGCGCGTATTCGACCTCGCCACGCAGGGCGTACGCATCACCCGCGACAGCCTCAAGGGCGCCCGCGCGGCGGATGTCCGCATCGCCGCCGACGAGCGGGAGCTGGAAACACTGGAGGGCAGCAACAACTGGGTGATCGCGCCGAAGAAGTCCGCCACCGGCCGCCCCATCATGGCCAACGACCCGCACCGCGCCTACACCACACCGAGCCTGCGCTACATCGCGCACGTGGTCGCGCCGGGCATGAACGTGATCGGCGCCGGCGAGCCCGCGCTGCCCGGCATCTCGATCGGCCATAACGGCAGCATCGCCTTCGGGCTGACCATCTTCAGCATCGACCAGGAAGACCTTTATGTTTACGAACTGAATCCGGCCAACGCGGACGAGTACCGCTACGCGGGCCGCTGGGAGCCGGTACGGACGGTTTCCGAAGTCATCCGCGTCAAGGGCGGGCCACCGGTCATCGCGCGGCTCAAGTTCACCCGGCATGGCCCGCTGATCTACACGGACACCGACCGGGACCGCGGCTATGCCGTGCGCTCGTGTTGGCTGGAACCCGGCATGGCGCCCTACTTCGGCGCCATCGACTAC
>CAZXNF010000494.1:0-3083 GCA_964641785.1 uncultured Streptomycetaceae bacterium
GCCGCGAACTTCGCGAGTTCGGGCAGCTTCGCCTCGATCTCCGGGCGGGTCATGGTGGTGGAAAACTTCACGGTGGAGTCGAAGGTCATCGCGCGCTCCCTGCGGGGGTTGTCTGTGAAATAGTCTAGCGTGTGAAGCGCTTCGCCATCTCGGGGCTGCGCGCGGTGGCCATGAAGCGTTCGGCATCCTCCGGCAGCAGCAACCGTGCGGCGACCAGCTTGCGTGCCGCCTCATCCACGCGTCCGACGTAGGCGGCGTGGCTGGCGTAGCGCTCTTCGACTGACGCCCGCGGGTCGTTGGCCGCCTCACGGGCGGCGCGAGTGGCCGCGAACGGAACGTAGGTGCCGTCGCGGTCGCACAGCGCCCCGGCGGGATAGGGTTCCGCGTAGAGGTTCCAGCCGGTGTACGTCGCCAGCGGCACTGCGATGTCCGGCAGCAGCAGGCCCGTGGTCTCGTTACCGTCGGCGTCCACCTGCGTCACCAGGGGGCGGTACGGCTTCGCCATGTTCATGGCCGGCTGCACCCAGTCGGTCAGCACGCCGAATTCGTTCATGCGCCGCGCGACCTGCACGCCCGGCAGGGGCGGAAACTTCACCTGCTGCGGGGGCACGAGCGTGGCATCGCGCAGGCGCGGCGTGCGCGAGTCCGGCGGCGTCCGGCCGTCGGTCCACTCGGAGAGCGCGACGAGCAGTGCGCGCAAGGCCGGGGTGGGACTGTGCGGGTTGCGCGGGTTGGCGCAAGGCCCTTTGGTGGACGTCATCCACGCCTGCCCGCCGTGTTGCGTGCCGGCGATGAGGTAGGCGCGCGCGTTGCGCGGCAGTTCGAGGTCGTAGGTCGCCAGCGGATCGGTGACCAGCAAGGAGGCGCCCTTCTGCCAGTACTCGGTGGAGGTGTTGGTCTCGATCCACAGCGGATCGAAGCCGTCGCCGCGCAGCAGCCCGTCCGTTTTGCCGGTGACGGGATCCGTCAGCCGCGCGGTGGAGAAAGGGAATGCGTTTTCCGGGAAGGTGTGGTCCTCGTGCTGCGTGTTCGTGCGTGCCGGCTGGCCGAACTCCGTGTTGAGGAACACGCCGCCGACGCCCGCCGTGTGCGCGAGCACGCCGTCGAACACCTTGCGCGCGGACTCGTCCTGGTTGAAGCCCTGGTAGACGAAATCGCGCAGGTAGCGCCCGCTCTGCGAAACGCCGAAGGCCAGCGTGCTCTTGATGCCGGTGCCCGCCGGATTCGGCCGGCCGGAATCGTCTCGCGTGGCGTAGCGCAGGAAGGCCACGAAGTCGCGCGTTGCGGCGAAACCGATGCCGAGCACGCGCGGGTCCTTCGCCGGGTAGTGGAATTCGTAGAGCGTGCCGGGCTCGGGCCTGGTGCCCTCCGGCAGGAGGCGGATTTCGCGGGCGTTCACGTACGCCCAGCCGGCGGCGGGCACGGGTTCGCGTGCGTCGCTCTGGTGCCGCCGCTTCGTCAGCCGCGCCTGGCCCTGGTCAAGGGTCGCGGCTTCGTAGGTGAGGCGCAATGTTTCGCGGGCCGCGCCGCGCAGGCCACTGGTCAGCTCGTCGCGGATCGTGCGCACGATGGGCGTGCCGCCACTGTTCGTGGCGATCACGGGTTTCATCGTGAGCCCGTTGTTCGTGCGCGGCGCATCCGGGTCCCAGCCGCTCCAGGCGAGCGTGAAGCCCATGCGCAGCAGCAGGCCGTTGCCGGCATCCGCCAGCGTGCGCGGGTCGTTGCCCGATGCGGGCGAGGCGAGCTTGGCGTCCATCAGCCGCCAGTGCACGTACATGCGGCCGCGGTTGACCACGTCGTACAGCAACTTGCCGTTGCCGTGCGACGGGTCCACCGGGCGGAGCAGGAAGAAGTCCGATTCGTATTCGACGCGGCCGCGCGCGTTGCGCGGGGCGCGGTCGAGATTGACGATGACCTGGTTGCGCGGATCGGCGGGGTCCAGCTCTCCCCTGAAGGTGCCCTTCACCCGCTCGTAGGCGCCGGTCTGGCCGAAGGCCGCGCTGTCGGCGAAGCGTTCGACGCTGGCGACGGTGATGTCGGTGACGACGGCGTGGGCGGTCGCGGCGCAGAGCAGCAGGGCGCTGCCCACGGTGGATGCAAAGTTCACGGCTTTCTCCTCCAGCCTCCGTGCGGCGCCGCGCCGGGAGTCACCCCGTATCCGCTCTGGGGATGCACCGGCAGTTTAGCCCGCCGGGGCCCGGCCTGGGACAGGACAGTGCATCCGGATTCAACCGTTCCGGCCCGTCGTGCGTTGAGCGGGCATGGGCAAGCTGAAAAATCTCTGGTCACGCCTGCGGGCAAGGCGCCAGCCCCGCCGCAACGGCTACGGGCCCGACGTGCTCTGCGCGGGCTGGGTGGATCTGCCGGCGGCGCTGCGCGCGCCGCGGACGACCGCACCGGTCAGCCGCCCGCCTGCCAGCGGCTGAACTGATTAGCGGCAGAACAGGGCGTTAGCGCCGCAGCCCGAGACGTTCGGCGAGCTTTTCGTAGAGCTGATACTGATCGCGCACGAACTTGTCCGTCTCGGCGGGGCTGCGCACGGCCGCGATGCCGCCGAGGTTATCGACGCCCGCCAGCCATGCCGGATCCCGCGCAAGGCTTACGAACACCTCGCGCCAGCGATCAACCACCTCTTTCGGCAGGCGCGGCGGACCGGCCAGCGCCGACCATGCCGCGAGACTCTCCATCTCGGGCCAGCCGAGGCTTCTGGCGGTGGGTACTCCGGGCAGGTCCTTCAGCGGTTCGCGGGTCGTCGTCATGAGTGGCCGCAGCGCACCCGACCGGAAGTGCGGGAGCAGGGCGCCGAGATTACTGCACGCGAATTGCGTTTGCGCACCGAGCAGCGAGATCGCAATGTCGCCCGACCCCTTGTACGGAATACCCACCGCGGCATCTTTGGGCAGGCCGGCGAGGCTGAACAGATATTGCGGCCCGAAGTTCTGCAGCGTCCCTTCCCCCACCGTGGCGAAATTGAGCTTGCCCGGGCGTTTGCGGATCTCGGCCACGAGGTCTTTCATCGAGGCATACGGCGCGTCGTTCTTCACCGCGCAAACGTAAGGATTGATTTCCAGCAATGAAAGAAA
>CAZXNF010000495.1:0-3076 GCA_964641785.1 uncultured Streptomycetaceae bacterium
GCGCCGGGGTAATCGCCGCGAAGGTGAGCTGGAAGGCCACGAACGACAGTTCCGGGATGACCACGCCCTTGGAGAAGGTCGCCGCTACCGAATCGGGGGTCACGCCGCTCAGGAACAGCTTGTCGAAGCCGCCGAAGAAGGCGCCGCCGCCGGTGAAGGCCACGCTGTAGCCGTAGACGGCCCACAGCACCGCCAGCAGCGAGAAGATCGTGAACACCTGCATCAGCACCGACAGCATGTTCTTGGTGCGGACCAGGCCGCCGTAGAACAGCGCCAGGCCCGGGATGGTCATCAGGATCACGAGGATCGTGGCGATGGACATCCAGGTGGTGTCGCCCTTGTTCGGAACGAGCGGCGCCGGCGCGGCCGTTTCCACCTTGGTTTCAACCTTGACGGTTTCCGTGACGTTGCCCTTGTTGTCGGCCTTGACGGTCTCGGTCACGGTGACCGATTCCTTCTTGTCCTGGGCCAGTACCGGGGCGGTCGCGGCGCAGAAGGACAGCGCGGCGACGATCGAGAGGAGTCTCGCTAGGCGTTTCATGAGGGGCTCCCTTATAGCGCGTCCGCGCCGGTCTCGCCGGTGCGGATGCGGATGACTTGTTCGAGTTCGAAGACGAAGATCTTGCCGTCACCGATCTTGCCGGTGTTCGCGGACTTTTCGATCGCTTCGATGACCTGGTCGAGCAGTTCGCTCTTGATGGCGGCTTCGATCTTGACCTTGGGCAGGAAGTCGACGACGTATTCGGCGCCGCGGTAGAGCTCGGTATGGCCTTTTTGCCGGCCGAATCCCTTGACTTCGGTAACGGTGATGCCCTGCACGCCGATGGCGGACAGCGCCTCCCGCACCTCGTCAAGCTTGAACGGCTTGATGATGGCAGTGACGAGTTTCATGAATGTCCCCGTGGTTGAAAAAAATGAGGCCGGGGATTTCCCGGCCCCTGTTGTAGCAAGTACGCTTGCCTAGAACGTTTTTTGCAGGAAGATCGTGCCGGTGCTCTTGCCGAGATTGCTCGGGTAGATACCGCCCTGCGACGTGCTACCGTAACCGAGATTGTTCAGGCTGGAGGTGGTGGTCCACATCGCGCCGACCGTGAAGGCCATCGGCAGCGCGTAGGTCAGGCCGAGTTTCCAGTCGTAGTAGGAATACAACTGGTCGTTCGACTGCTGAATGCCGCCCACCGCCACGTTGCGGATGTCGGTGCCCGTGTAGTTCTGCCAGCCGGCATGCGCCACCAGTGTCAGACCGTCCACACCGATCCACTCGCCCAGCGGCGCATTGGCCGTCAGATCGAGGTAGGTGGTGCCGGCGGTTCCCTTGACGCCGAAGGTCTGGTCCATGACGCTCACGGACGCCTTCAGGGAGACCCATTTCCAGCCAATCGCGCCGTAAACCTCAAACGTGTTGGCGCTGTTGCTGCCCTGGAAGCTGCCGGCAGGGTACGGGGGCGACGGCAGCGCCGTGACGTAGTTCTGCGCTCCCGGATACCAGTAGTACAGCGCGCCGACATCGAAGAAGAAGTCTTCGAGGAAGTTCATCTTGAAGCCGCCGTAGAAGTCCCACTCGAGGCTGCCACCGCTGGTATAGGTGCGGCTATCGCTCAGCCAGCTGATGTTGGACGCCCAGGTGCCGGCATACAGACCGCTGGAATGCGAGTAATCGAAGCCGCCCTGCAGCGCGGGTTTGCGATCGGTCTGGGTCAGGCCGCGGAAGATGTATTGGCTGTAGACGCCGATGTTGCCCGTCAGCGTATGCTCGGACGGTGCGGCATCCGCAGCGAGCGCGTGGCCAGACACGCTCGTTACGGCGGCAACGGCTGCCCCCATCAGTGCTTTTTTCAACATGTTGTCCCTTTCGATGTGGCTACGTTTTGTTAACAAATGCGCAGTCAGTGACTCGCGGGACCCTTTGAGCATAGACCATGCCAGGTAATAATCTGTTTTAATTCAAACAGATATACTAAAGTACTGGGTGTTGTAAAGATGCTGAAATGCACCGTAACGACGCGCTTTTTGAGAGCTACGCACCAAATAAGAGCGCGCCGGTTTGTGGCAGTTTCGCGACGCATTCAGCGTGGACGCGGTCTTGTGTATACAACTTGCTACACTTTTCACCATCCGACGAATAACCCAGTGACGACATGAGCGATCCGAAATTCATCGATGAGTGGGCCGAACGTCTGCGCGATGCATTGCGCGACAGTCCGGCGCGCGACCTTGAAAAGAATCTGCGCGCGGGCCTGACTTCCCTGTTCGCGCGCCTCGACCTGGTGACGCGCGAGGAGTACGACGTGCAGGTCGCCCTGCTCGCCCGCGCGCAGGACAAGCTCGCCGAGCTCGAGCAGCGGCTGGGCGCGCTCGAAGCGGCGCCGACGCCGGACAGCGACCGCGCGCGTCGCAATCACGGGTCCGACGGCGACTGACGTCGCCGCGCCCGACGGTCGCGCCCCTCATGCCGCTCGCGGTGGTTTACAGCCGGGCGCTCTCCGGCATGGAGGCGCCGCAGGTCACGGTCGAGGCGCATCTCGCCAACGGCCTGCCGAGCTTCACCATCGTCGGTCTGCCCGAAACCGAAGTGAAGGAAGCCAAGGATCGCGTGCGCGCGGCCTTGCAGAACGCACGCTTCGAGTTTCCCGCGCGCCGCATCACCGTCAACCTCGCGCCGGCCGACCTGCCCAAGGAATCCGGCCGCTTCGACCTGCCCATCGCCATCGGCATCCTCGCCGCTTCCGGACAGGTGCCCATGGACAAGCTGGGTGGCCTCGAATTCGCCGGCGAACTCGCGCTGACCGGCGAGTTGCGCCCGGTGCGTGGTGCGCTGCCGATGGCGCTCGCCGTCGTGTTGCCGGAGGCCAATGCCGCGGAGGCGGCGCTGGTCGAGCGCGCCGTCGTGCATCCGGCGCGCACGCTGCTGGACGTCTGCGCGCACCTCGCCGGCAGTCAAGCGCTGGGACGGCAGCGCGCCGCACCGCCGGCGGACGTCACCGCGGATCTCGCGGATCTGGCCGACGTCAAAGGCCAGGTCTTTGCCAAACGCGCGCTGGAGATCGCCGCCGCCGGCCGCCACGCGCTGATCATG
>CAZXNF010000496.1:0-3076 GCA_964641785.1 uncultured Streptomycetaceae bacterium
TTCCCCAACCACCATCCCGATCCTTCGGTACCGGCCAACCTTGCCGACCTGATCGCGGAACTCAAGCGCGGCCCCGCCGAGATCGGCCTCGCCTTCGACGGTGACGGTGACCGCCTGGGCGTGGTGACCAAGGACGGCGAAATCATCTTCCCGGACCGCCAGCTCATGCTGTACGCGGCCGACGTGCTCACCCGCGTGCCGGGCGGCGAAATCGTCTTCGACGTGAAATCCACGCGCAACCTCTTCGACTGGGTGCGCCAGCATGGCGGCAAGCCCACGCTCTGGAAGACCGGGCATTCCTTTATCAAGGCCAAGCTCAAGGAAACCGGCGCGCCGCTGGGCGGCGAAATGAGCGGCCACATCTTCTTCAAGGAGCGCTGGTACGGCTTCGACGACGGCCTCTACGCCGGCGCGCGGCTGCTGGAGATCCTGAGCCGCAGTGCCGACGCCGCGGCCCCGCTCAAGGCATTGCCCAACAGCCTGTGCACGCCCGAACTGCAGATCAAGCTCAAGGAAGGCGAGAACTACGCCCTCATCGACACCCTGAAGAAGAACGCCACCTTCGACGGCGCGCGTGAAATCATTACGATCGATGGCGTGCGGGTGGAGTACGCGGATGGCTTCGGCCTTGCCCGGCCGTCCAACACAACGCCAGTCGTGGTGCTGCGCTTCGAAGCGGACAACGCGCCGGCACTGGCCCGCATCCGCGATGACTTCCGGCGCGCGATCCTCGCCATCAAGCCCGACGCCGACTTTCCCGGCTAGGCCGGTTTCAGCGCCGCCTTCGACCCCGCGGGGATTTCCGCCAGCAACATCTGGGTGCAACGGAACAGCGCGATCGTCTTCCCCGCATCGTTGGTCACTGTCGCGTCCCATACCTGCGTAGACCGGCCGCCGTGCACCAGCGTGGACGCACACTCGATGATGCCGTCACGCGCGGTGCCGAGGAAGTTGGCCTTCAGTTCGATGGTGGTGAAGGACGCCCGGTCCTCCGGCAGGTGGGCGATGGTGCCGAAGCCGCAGGTGGTGTCGGCCAGCGCGACGACGCTTGCGGCATGCAGGAAGCCGTTGGGCGCGAGCAGTTCGCGCCGTACCGCGAGACGTGACCGCAGTTGCCCCTGCTCCACCGCCACGATCTCGACGCCGACGAGCCCGGGCAGAAAACCCTCAAGGCGCGCGTTCAGCTTCGCGAGATTAATCTCCGCCCGGAGCTTCATTCCGCTTTGACGCCGGCGGCCTTGACCACCTTCGCCCATTTTTCGTTTTCCACCCTCAGAAATGCGGCAAGCCGCTCCGGCGTGCTGCCGATCGGCTCCGCGCCGAGCACGGCGTAGCGCTCCTTCAGGTCCTGCTGTTGCAGCGCCCGGTTGAAGGACTGGTTGATCTTTGCGACTAGCTCGCGCGGCAGCTTCGCGGGCCCGAACAACGCGAACCACAGATCCGCGTCGTATCCCGGCACCCCCGCCTCCGCGACCGTCGGCACGTCCGGCAGCACGGCGATGCGGCGGACGCCGCTCACGCCCAGCGCACGCACGCGCCCCGACTGGACGTGCGGCAATGCGACCGGCGGAACGTCGAACAGCAGCGCGATCTGCCCCGAAAACATGTCCGGGTAGACGAGCGCCGTACCCTTGTACGGAATGTGAACGATGTCGATGCCGGCGAGCAGCTTGAGCAACTCGCCAGACAGGTGAAACTGAGTGCCGATACCGGACGAGCCAAAGTTGAGCGTGCCGGGCTTTGCCTTCGCGAGCGCGATCAGTTCCTTGACGCTGCGCACCGGCAGCACGGCCGACACCATCAGCACGTTGGGACTGGTGGCGACGAAATCGATGGGCGCGAAATCGCGCTGCGGATCGTACGGGGGCTTGGCGTAGAGGTGAGGGCCGATCGCGTGCGTGCTGGTCGTCCCCATCAACAGGGTGTAGCCGTCGGGCTGGGCATCGAGCAGCAGCCGCGAGCCGAGCGTGCCGCCGGCGCCCGGTCGGTTGTCGACGACCAGCTGCTGCCCCCAGGCCGCCGTCAACTTCTGCGCCAGCACGCGGGCCAGGATATCGGTGCCGCCGCCCGGCGGGAAGGGCACGATCAGCCGCACCGGGCGTGCCGGGTAGCCGTCCGCGCCCTGCGCGACCGACGGCAGCAGCCCCGGCAGCAGGGCGAACGTTGCGACGAGGAAACGCAGGGCGGCAGAGTACTTGTCCATGGTGGCGCTTTCAGCGGCGGTTCAGCGAACCGCGGTTGTAGTCCTTGTCACCGGGCATCACGCAGCGGCCGAAACCGAGCAGGCAGCCCTGCGCGTCGGCCGGCCGCGTTATGTTCTCGGGGTATTGCTCGGCGACCTTGGCGGCGGCCGCCTGTTTCTCGGCGCTGATGTATTCCCAGCGCCCGTTGGGATACAGGCGCACCTTTTCGCCCTTGGCGGTCGTCGCCTCGACGGGCGTACGGTCGAGTTCCTCGGCGGCGGTGGCGGGCAGCGCAAAGGCGGCGGCAAGCAGCAGAATCATCCAGCGGGACACGGTGTTCTCTGGTTCGAGAGTCGGGGGAATTCTAGCCGTCGCGCCCTACTTCGCGACAGGCGCAGGCGGCGGTGCGGCCGGGGCCGGCGGGGAGCCGATGCGCATCTCTTCGACGCGCGTCACATGGGCCACGTAGTGGCGGGTCTCGCCGAAGCAGGTGGTCGGCAGGCCGACCTTCTCCTCGTAATGCAGGCTGACGCGCTGGCCCATCAACTTGTTGATCTCGGCAGCCGTGGCTTCGTCGCGCACCGTGAAGAAGAACTTTTCGGGCGTGGAGCCGGGCAGCGACACCAGCGCGATCTCGCCCTCCCAGGTCTTGCACAGCCAGCCCTTCTTCGAGAACTTCTGGATCCAGCCGGCGCGCTCGCCCTCGGAATAATTCCACGACAGCGCGGCCCAGAAATACAGGGCCGCCAGCAGACCCAGCACGACCAAACCACCGAGCACGACCGCAGCGGCGGCGCCGCGGTTCACGCGGGGGCCTGCGGTCATAGCCGCTCACCCACCCACTTCGCCACGGATTCGAGGGCTGCCGGTAACTTGGCGGGGTCGGTACCTCC
>CAZXNF010000497.1:0-722 GCA_964641785.1 uncultured Streptomycetaceae bacterium
TGATGCCGGCGATGACAAAGCCGACCTCGCCAGCCGACAGGCGCTCGCGCGCCATCGATTTGGGCGTGAACACCCCGACCTGTTCGCAACCATAAGTGGCGCCGCTCGACATGAACCGGAACTGGTCCTTCGGCTTCAGCACGCCGTCGACCACGCGCACCAGCATGACGACGCCCACGTAATTGTCGAACCAGGAATCGATGATCAGGGCCTTTAGCGGCGCCGCCGCGTCACCGCCGGGCGGTGGAATGCGCACGATCACGCCCTCGAGGACGTCCGTGATGCCCTCTCCGGTCTTCGCGCTCGCGCGGATCGCGTCCTGCGCGGGGATGCCGATGATGTCCTCGATCTCCGCGATCACGCGCTCCGGCTCCGCCGAGGGCAGGTCGATCTTGTTCAGTACCGGCACCACGGTGACGCCCTGCTCGGTGGCCGTATAGCAATTGGCAACGGTCTGCGCTTCCACGCCTTGCGAGGCGTCCACCACCAGCAGCGCACCCTCGCAGGCGGCCAGCGAGCGCGAGACCTCGTAGGAGAAGTCGACGTGCCCCGGCGTATCGATCAGGTTGAGGTTGTACACCTGTCCGTCGCGCGCCTTGTAGGTCAGCGCCGCCGTCTGCGCCTTGATCGTGATGCCGCGCTCGCGCTCGAGGTCCATCGAGTCGAGCACCTGCGCTTCCATTTCCCGGTCGGACAGGCCGCCGCAGACCTGGATGAAGCGG
>CAZXNF010000497.1:732-3074 GCA_964641785.1 uncultured Streptomycetaceae bacterium
GGCAATGATGGAAAAATTGCGGATATGCTGCATTGATGAACTGGTGGCCTGCGGAAAGCGGGGGCATGAACCTGTCACGAAAAAGGGCACCCGCGGTGCCCTTTTTCCAGAGAATCAGTATTTTACCGAATCGCGGCGCAGGGCGCAGCTACTCGATCTTGAGCGGGATGTAGAGCGAATTGCCGCCGCGGCGCACCAGCAGCGCGATGGTGCGGCCCTTCTCGATCTGGCCCATCAGTTGGCTGAACTGCTCGACCGCCTTCACGTCCTGGCTGTTGATGGCCAGGATGACATCGCCCCGGCGGATGCCCGCACGCGCGGCGGCGCCCTGCACGTCATCCACGAGCACGCCGCTGGTCACCTTGAGCTGCTCGCGCTGCGCCGCCGTCGGTTCGGAGACCGTGAGGCCATGCCGGCTGGCCGTCTGCGCGGGCGGTGTCGGTGTTGCGTCAGGCTTGCCGCGCCGCGGCGCCTGCGGGCCGCCCTGAGCCGTCCGCGTTTCTTCCGACTGCTCGGCCACCACCACCTGCAGCTCGCGCGCGGCCTTGTTGCGCCAAACCTGAAGCGTCGCCTTGGTGCCCGGTCTGGTTGCGCCGACCAGGCGCGGGAGGTCCTCGTTGGAGGCGACCGGCTTGCCGTCGAAGCGCAGGATGATGTCGCCCGCTTCCACGCCGGCTTTCTCCGCCGGGCCACCCTTCTCCACCGAGCTCACGAGGGCGCCCATCGGCTTCTGCAGGCCGAAGGACTCTACCAGTTCCTTGGTCACCGGCTGGATCACGACACCGATGCGGCCGCGCGAAACCCGGCCCACCGTGCGCAACTGCTGCGCGATCTCGTTGGCGACGTCGATCGGTATCGCGAAGGACAGCCCCATGAAGCCGCCGGTGCGGCTGTAGATCTGCGAGTTGATGCCGACGACCTCGCCGCGCAGGTTGAACAGCGGGCCGCCCGAATTGCCCGGGTTCACCGCGACGTCGGTCTGGATGAAGGGCACCAGCGTCTCCTGCGGCAGCGAGCGGCCCTTGCCGCTGACGATGCCGGCGGTCACGGTGTTCTCAAAACCGAAGGGCGAGCCGATGGCCAACACCCATTCGCCGACCTTGAGCCGGCCCGGATCACCGAACTTCACCACCGGCAGGCTGCTGGCGTCGATCTTGATCAGGGCGATGTCGGTGCGGCGGTCAGTGCCGATGACCTTGGCTTTGAACTCGCGCTTGTCGGTCAGCTTGACGGTGATCTCCTCGGCGCCCTCGATCACGTGCGCGTTGGTGAGGATGTGGCCGTCAGCGGAGATGATGAAGCCGGAGCCGAGCGAATTGGACTGGAATTCGCGTGGGCCACCCGGATTCGGAATGAACCGCCGGAAGAATTCGTAGAAGGGATCGTCCTCCCGCAGGTTGGGCGGCGCCTGCGGCACTCCGCCCGCGCCGCGCGCGGGCGCGGTCGTGCTGATGTTGACGACGGCAGGCCCCTGTTTTTCCACGATGTCCGTGAAGTCCGGGAGCCCCTGTGCCGCGGACGGCATGGCCAGCGACAGGAACGGTACGAGCACGAGGAGCGCTCTCAAGCTCATGGCATTACCCTGAAATGTGTGTGGGAACAGAACGGACGCAACGGCAGCCGCAGAATGCGCGGCGATCTTACCAGCTAGCGGCTTTTTTCGACGGCGGACTCCGCGAAGCGGCGCACGGTCTCCGCCGGCGCCTTGCCGAGCGCGGTGACCACATACTCGGGCGTCGCGTGCATGTAAACGTTGACGTTGCCCTGGCTGGCTGGCCCGCGTCCGCTGCTGGCCTGGGCCACGGGCTCGATGAACAGCGACACCGACGCCAGGCCATCCGAATACAGCAGGTGCGCGACCGGCGTGGGCTTGCTCTGCACCAACCGCCGCATCTCCGACATCTTGCGGAAACCGGACGGCGCGTCGCGCACCGTCCAGCCGGTGTCGCCGCCGACCTCACGCTCGACTACCGTGCTGCGGTCGACGGTCCAGCCCTGGGCCTTGCCTTGGTATTTGGAGCGCAGCAGGTCGCGGTTGACCGTATTGCCGATCGTGACCTGGGTGAAAGCCACCTGCTCCATCACCTCGTTGCGGGCGTCCACCATGCGCCCGGTCAGCGGCAGGCCACTGGCAAGTTCCGCGCAGAAACGATGGCCGTAGCGCAGCGCATCCTTGGGCTGGAGATTCAGCCAGCGGCATTCGTAGCCGGCCACCCGGTCCAGCGCGCCGGCGCTAATCGTGTAATGCTCGCCGATCCCGTTCAACTGGTCGGGCAGCGGCAGCGGGAAGCGCTGGGTTTTGCGCTTTTCAATGACGATGGTCTTGATCGCCGGCAGGTACG
>CAZXNF010000498.1:0-3067 GCA_964641785.1 uncultured Streptomycetaceae bacterium
GGTGGCGTTCATGCGGTTCGAGCGCATTTCATCCGGATTGCCCACGCGCGGACGCAGTCCCGTATTGGCCTTGACGTAGGCGAGAAACGCTTGGTCGATACCGTCCATGGGCGAGCTGAAGGTGCGATACGCCGGGTCGCGGCGGTTCTCCGGCACCGGCCGATACTGCAGGTCAGGATGGCGTGTGATGCGTGCGTCGCGGTTGGCGAGCGGATGATCGCGCTCGCGGATGCGCCCGGACTCCTCGTGGCTCTGCAGGGTGCGGCGCGCCTCTTCCAGCTCCGGCGCGGGCACGAACAGCAGCTTCGCTGATGCGTTGAAATGCCGCCGAGCAATCGGGTCGCGGCTCGGGTTCGCCCCCAGCGGCAGGCCGTGCGCGTCGTTGGTGCCTGCGCCGTAGAAGCCGGCGCCCTTCTCGGCCACGGCGATGCCGTAGGGCATGCGCACCGGATACTTGTCCGCGCCGGCCAGCACGCGCTCGGCGCGCTCCTCCAGCAGTCGTTCGCCCTCGAGCACCATGCAACAGAATGCGGCCGGATCGGTGCCGTCGAATACGAATGGTTCAAAGGAGTACTCACGCAGGTGGCGCTCGAACCACGGCAAACCCTGGCCCTGCGACATGGTCGAGCGCTGATCGATGCGCCGCCCGTTGAAGATCATGATCGGCACCACCAAACCGCTATCGTTTGCCCGCCACCAGCGCGGTGCCCAGTCCGAACCGCGCTGCTCCTCGAACGCGCCATCGGAGAGAAAAGCCACCAGCTGTTCACCCGGCAGTGGCATATGCACGTACTGGATATCGGCAAACCCGAGATAGCCACCTTCCAGCACGCCGCCAGCCGTGTTGACGTTGACATGACTGCCCAGCGGCGAATCCTGATGGCCTTGTTCGTTCAATGCATACGAGTAGAAATCGGACACGAAGCGTGACAGCCCCGCGTCGCTGACGTTATAGCGCGCGGCATGTTCCGGGCGCATGTTGTCGAGCAGCAGGTTGATCGCGTCGATGGCGGCCACCGCGTGTCCCTGGCCCATGATCCATGATCGCGTGATGCCGGTCAGCGCGTTGGCGAGCATGTACCCCACGTATCCTGGCACCATGTTGAGGGACCCACCGGTGTGGCCCTGCGGGTCGGGCTTGAAATCCCCCTGCGCCAGCGCCTCGCCGTCGAGCCGCACCCGGCGCGCGTAGCTCATGTGCGCGACCAGCCACATGGCGGCGTTGGTAACCTTGTCTGCGGCGCAGAAGAGATCCAACGCATCGATGCCGCCGCCGCGCGCGCCCTGCGCACCAAGACGTGTGAGCAGTTTGCGTACTTGGCGACGCGTCTGGACATTGTGGCGTATTGCTCCCCAGCCCTGTGCCCAGCGCCGGAAGCGTTTGTCGTCCTGTTGATAGGGGCGCTGTTGTCCCATTCTTCGTTTCCTTTAATGGATATTGCGGCGTCGGTCGCGGGTCCAGGAGCGCAGTTATTCCCGGGCCAGAGATCCAGATGGGACCGGATCGAGGGACGCCTGCGCCTGCCGCGCAAAGCTGCGCCGCCCGATCAGTTCCGCCGCGCCCCAGCACAGCAGCACCGCACCGGTGATAGCTGCCCAGACCGGGGCATCGATCTGCGCGAGGCCGAGCAACTCGCGCAGGCCGGGCACGAACACGGTGGCGATTTGCAGGGCCCCGCCGAGCACCACGGCTGCATGCAACGCCAGATTCGGCAGCGGCACCACGCTGACGCGCCGTGCCGGGTAAGCGAAGGCCAGTTGCGCCAGCGCTTCGAAGACGAAGACCGCGGTGCGCGTCTGGTCCAGGCTATAACCAAGCTGCGGCATCACCACCAGCAGGGCCACGCCGGCCAGCGCCTTAATCACGCCGGTCGTGACGATGAAGCGCAGTGACGCTGCGTCCAGCAGCGGCGAGTTTGCCGGCCGCGGCCGGTGCTGCATCACGCCAGGGTTGCGGTCGAGCGCCAGCGCCAGCGCGGGCGGGCCATCGGCGATGACGTTGATCCACAGCAGTTGCACCGCGGTCAAGGGCAGGAAGATGCCCCCTGCGACTTCCTGGTAGCCCATGAGATAGGACACACCGAGCCCCATCATCACCAACAGCACCAGTGCGAAATTGGTCGAGAACAGGAAGCGGATGAACTTCTGGATGTTCTCGTAGATGCCGCGCCCTTCCTCGACCGCCGAGACGATGGTGGCGAAGTTGTCGTCCAGCAGCACCAGGTCGGCGACTTCGCGCGTGACGTCGCTGCCGCGCTGGCCCATTGCCACGCCGACGTCGCTGCGCTTGAGCGCCGGGGCGTCGTTGACGCCATCGCCCGTCATCGCCACGACCTGGCCGTCCGCTTTCAGTGTTTCGACCAGACGAAGCTTGTGTTCCGGCGCCACACGCGCAAAGACGTTCACTTCACGCACCGCCGCCGCGAGTTCGGCGGCCGGCAGGGCGTCGAGTTGCGCACCGGTCAGCACCCGTTCGCCCTGGATGCCGATCGCTTGCGCCACCGCGCCGGCAGTGGCTGGATGGTCACCGGTGATCATCAGCACGCGGATGCCGGCGGCCTGGGCACGGGCAATGGCGTCGGGCACCTCGGCGCGCGGCGGATCCCACAACAGCAATAGGCCGAGGAAGTCGAGTTCGCGGTCGTCCTGGTTGTCGCTGGCGGCTACCGCCAGCACGCGGTAGCCCTCGGCGGCGCGCGCCAGCGCCTTGGCCTCCCAGGCGCGGCGCTCGTCGTCGCTAAAGCGGCTGCGCGCCAGCAGCACCTCGGGCGCACCCTTCAGATAACTCACGTGCCGGTCCTGCTCGGCCACGGTCACGCGCATGAACTTGATCGCGCTGTCGAAGGGCAGCACGCCGAAGCGCGGATTCTGCTCGCGCAGTGCGGCGGCGTCCACGCCTTGCGCCTGGGCATGTGCGAGCGACGCCACTTCAAGCGGGTCGCCCGCGCCCGTGTCGATCTCGGCGTCGTTGGTCAGCCCATGGCGCGCAGCGCACGGGCCTCGTCCGGGCTGTCGATGCCCTTCACGTGCATGCGGTTCTCGGTCAGCGTGCCGGTCTTGTCGGTGG
>CAZXNF010000499.1:0-3063 GCA_964641785.1 uncultured Streptomycetaceae bacterium
ATGCTGGGCTTCCCGACGGCGTTCACGCTGATGGGCATGGGCATGATCTTCGCCTGGCTCGCCTACCGCAGCCAGAACCCCGACCTCGCGGTTCAGCAGACACTGGACCTGATGGTTCAGCGCACCTACGGCGTGATGGCGAACGACGTGCTGATCTCCATCCCGCTGTTCGTGTTCATGGGCTACCTGGTCGAGCGCGCGAACCTCATCGAGAAGCTCTTCAAGTCCCTGCATCTGGCGATGGCGCGGGTGCCGGGATCGCTCGCGGTGGCGACGCTGGTCACCTGCGCGATTTTCGCCACCGCCACCGGCATCGTCGGCGCGGTGGTGACCCTGATGGGCCTGCTTGCGCTGCCGGCCATGTTGCGCGCGGGCTATGACGTCAAGCTCGCGGCCGGCGTGATCACCGCCGGCGGCTGCCTTGGCATCCTGATCCCGCCTTCGGTCATGCTGATCGTCTACGGCGCGACGGCCGGCGTCTCGGTCGTCCAGCTGTACGCGGGCGCCTTTTTCCCAGGCATCATGCTGGCCTGCCTCTACATCGCCTACGTGATGATCGTCGCCAAGCTCAAGCCCGGCCTCGCGCCCCCGCTGCCGATGGCGGAACGGGTGGTCCCGCTGCCGCCGCTCGCGCAAAGCCTGGACGGCGGCCACGGCCGCAACGCTTTGCTCGGTCTGGTCGGCGCCCTGAAGGGGCGGGATCGCGCCGGCACGCGTTCGGTGCTCGGGCAACTCGCCATCGCGCTGCTGCCCACGCTGGCGTTTGCCGCGGTCATGAGCCTGACCTGGCATCTGGCCACCAAGCCGGTGATCGAGGAGTCGACGGCGGGGCTGGTCGAGATGGGCACGGACCTCAACGCAGCCGCGGACGAACCCAAGGACGCCGGCGGCGTGCAGGAACCGTCGTCGGACCTGCAGGAGCCGCCGGGCACGGACAAGGCGGCGGCCGGCGATCTGCAGGAGCCGCCGGGCACGGTGAAGGAAGTCGTACCCGCAGCGCCCGAACTGAAGGCCGCGGTTCCCGCGGTTCCCGCCGCGCCCGTGGCGGACGCGGAGCGCCGGGCGATGCCCCTGTGGCTGTGGATCATGCTGGGCGTCAGTGGCGCGGCATTGCTGGCCTTCTACGCGATCCTGAATTTCAGCCGCCTCGAAATCTTCAAGATGCTGCTGGCGTCGTTTTTCCCGCTGGTGGTGTTGATTATCGCGGTGCTCGGTACCATCGTGTTCGGGCTGGCGACGCCAACCGAGGCCGCGGCCATCGGCTCGCTCGGCGGCTTCGTGCTGGCGGCCGCATACCTGCTGGCCGCGCGTCCGCGCGAGTACGTCCGCGGGGTGCTCAAGCAGTGGGCGACGCCGTGGGCGCTGTTCGGCGTAACCGTCGTCTGGTTCGTGCTGCATAAACTCGAGGTGGTGACGCCGGAAGTGCCGCAGTGGCTGGGGACCTTGTCGATGGCGGCGATCGCCGTGTGGTGCGTGATGGCGGTCTTCCAGGCGCGGCTCGGCCAGACGCTGAAGGAGTCGGTGTTCCTCACGGCCAAGACCAGCGCGATGGTGTGCTGGCTGTTCGTCGGCTCGTCGATCTTCTCGGCGGCGTTCGCGCTGCTGGGCGGGCAGCAGCTGATCGAGCAGTGGGTGCTCTCAATGGACCTCACGCCGATCCAGTTCATGATTCTCTCGCAGGCCATCATCTTCCTGCTCGGCTGGCCGCTCGAGTGGACGGAGATCATCGTCATCTTCATGCCGATCTTCATTCCGCTGCTCCCGCACTTCAACATTGATCCGCTGTTCTTCGGCCTGCTGGTCGCGCTCAACCTGCAGACGGCCTTCCTGTCGCCGCCGGTCGCGATGGCGGCGTTCTACCTCAAGGGCGTATCGCCACCGCACGTCACGCTGAACCAGATCTTCCTGGGCATGCTGCCGTTCATGGGCATCCAGATCATCGCGATCGTGCTGCTTTATATGTTCCCGCAGATCGGGCTGTGGCTGCCGCAGACACTCTACAAGTAAGCCTCGTCGGGTAAACTTTCGCCCGTGGCGAGAACCCCGACGATGCGCGCGATCGAAATCGAGCAGGACCTGGCCGGCACGGCCATCCCCGTACTGGATCTGGAGTCCTATCGGTCCGGCGAAGCGGGCGCCGTCGAGCGTCTCGGCCGCCAACTCTACGCGGCCTGCACGCAGGTCGGCTTCTATTACATCAGGAATCACGGCGTGCCCCGGGCGCTTACGGCCGAGCTGTTCCGCCAGTCGCAGCGCTTCCATGCGCTGTCGCTCGAAGAAAAGAACAGGGTCAGGGTCAACGCCAACAAGATCGGCTACCTGGCGCACGCGACAAGCTACACCCGCCACGCGGGCGCCCTGGCCGACGGCCGCAAGCCCAATCTCAACGCCTCCTTCGTCCTGCGCCGGGAGCTGCGGCCGGACGATCCCGACGTGCTGGCCGGCAAGCCTTTCACCGGCCTTAACCAGTGGCCCGACCACCTGCCCGGATTCCGCGAGGGCTGCGTGGCCTATCTCGCGGCCATGGAGAACTTCGGACGCAGTCTGCTGCCGATTTACAGCGCGGCCTTGGGGATGCCGCCGGACTTCTTTGCCGGGGCCTTCCGCAAGCCGACCGTCAGCTTCCGCCTGCTGCACTATCCGTCGCAGGGCGAGCCCGACGGCGAGCAGTTCGGCCTGGCGCCACATGCGGACAACGGTTTCATCACCATCCTCGCCCAGTCGGAGATTCCGGGGCTGGCCATCCGCACGGCGGACGGGCGATGGGTGGCGGCGCCCGCCCTGGACGATCATTTCCTGATCAACACCGGCGACCTGCTGCGGCGCTGGACCAACGACCGCTTCCTGTCGACGCCCCACATGGTGATCAACCAGGCGGGCGTGGAGCGCTACTCGGCCCCGTATTTCTTCCATCCCAATCTCGATACCCTGATCGAATGCCTGCCGACCTGCGTCGCGCCCGGCGAGCAGCCGCGGCATCCGCCGGTGCTGTTCCTCGACCATTACCGCTCGTTCGTGTCCAAGAACTACCCGACGGTGACGTCGGCGGCCGCCGCGGCGGCC
>CAZXNF010000500.1:0-3042 GCA_964641785.1 uncultured Streptomycetaceae bacterium
CCTTCGACGTTCATGGATATCCTGCGAAAACGCGGCGCCTGCATAGGGGGTTTGCATTGTGCATAGCGCGCCTCGCCTGACCTGCGGGCGACCGCTGCGCAACCGCCCGATCCCGGCGCGGCGTCACTCGACATCCGACATCCGACATCCGACATCCGACAACCGACATCGGTCAGCGCGATGCCGAGCAGGCGAAACACCCGGCGATTGTAGCGGCGGGTGCGCGGCTTCGCCGGAGCCGACGCCGTTACCGTTTAGCCGGTTTTCTCCCGTCTCTGCCGGTCAGCGCTTCGTTTCCGGCGCCGCCTTCGCCGGCCGCTTCCAGGCTAGGCTGAGGATCACCGACGTCAGCAGAATCGCCCCGACCACCCCGAGCGCCCAGAACACCGGGATTTTGTAGAACTCGACGATGAGCATCTTGACGCCGACAAACACCAGCACGAGAGCGAGCCCGTACGAGAGCAGGTGGAAACGGTCAGCCATGTCGGCGAGCAGAAAATACAGCGCCCGCAAGCCGAGGATCGCGAAGATATTCGCGGTCATGACGATGAACGGATCGTCGGTGATCGCAAAGATCGCCGGGATCGAATCCACTGCAAACACCACGTCCGTCACGCCGACCAGCACCAGCACGATGAACAGCGGGGTATACCAGCGCACGCCCTCTTTCACAAACGTGAACCGCTCGCCGTGGAACTCCTTGGTAATGGCGAGATGTCCACGCATCCATTTCAACACCGGATTCTTCTCCAAGTCCGGCTTGTGATCGGCGAAGATCAGCATCTTGATGCCGGTGACCAGCAGGAACAGGCCGAACAGATACAGAATCCAGTGAAACTTGGCGATCAGCCACGCGCCGACGAGGATCATGATCACCCGCAGAACGATCGCGCCGATCACGCCGATGATGAGCGCCCGCTTCTGGTACTCCGCGGGCACCGCAAAGTAGGTGAAGATCATCAGGAACACGAAGATATTGTCGACCGACAGCGATTTCTCGATCAGATAACCGGTGAGAAATTCCGTCGCTTTGAGGTTCGCCATGTCGCGGCCGGCGTTTGCATCCAGATGCCACCACAAGAGGCCGCAGAAGACGAACGACAGCGCGATCCAGAGCGCAGACCAGTAGAGCGCTTCCCGAACCGATACCCGGTGTGCGCCCTGGTGCTGCATGACCAGCAGGTCTACGGCCAGCGCCACGACGACGAACGCGGCGAAGCCCGCCCACATCCACCCAGTTGCGATGCTCTCAATCAAGACCTTGTCTCCCGGTAACGTCCATTCCGCTCCACCGCATCATCAACTGGCGCACGATAGCGCAGCAGGCAGCCAACCCCACCCAAGGCCATCAGCGGGTCACAATACTCCACCACCTCGACCGGGCACTCCCGCTGTCCGGCCAGCCGTATCAATTCTTCCCGGGTGTCGACGAGGCGCAGCGCCGGTTGGCCGCACTCGCGACAGGCGGCCAGTACCTCGCGCTCGGTACCGAACGCACCGCAGGATGCGCAGCGCCTTCCCGGCTCGGGCTTGTAATCACGAGCAAGCAGGAGAACGTCGGCCCGCCGTTGGCGCAGCGCCTCCATGCAGGCGGCCGCCCCCACCGCCGCCAAGCCCTGGGTGCGGATGCCCCGGATGAATCGCGCCGCGACGGCCTGCGACTCCTGCTCCTCCCATTCGACGAACGCGGACAACGTGGCGGCCACCACATCCTGCGCGGCGTCGCGGCTGGTGACGGGAATCGTATCGACGAGTTTGGCCGTCACGGATGGTGGCAATACACGCCGTATTTCACTGGTGAGGCGTGGATCGCCGGCCAGGATCAGGTGGGTTTGCCCGCCCGCCGCCATGAGGCGCTGGAGCAACTCGATCTGCTCCGTCAGAAAGCGCGTGGTGTCCTCGCGGCGGTAGCTTTCGTAGTGCGCCTGGGTCCACTCCCGGCCCACCCGCGCGCGCAGTTCCGGTTGCTCGGTCCAGGCCTTGACCGTGGCCGCCCCCAGGCTCACTTCGGCTATGCGCACCCATGCCTGCGTCGCAATCATCACCACGTAACGGTGATAGGTATCCTTGAGCGCGATCAGATGATAGATGTGGGGCGAAGGATTGACGACCAGCCAGTTGGGCAATGGGACCGCAAACTGCATCGGCAGAAAAAAACCGCCATCGCGGAACTGCCGGACGAACAGGGCCACCCCCTGGGCATCGGGGCGCAGCCTTTCGGCCAGGTAAGCCTCGATCTGGCCCAACGCCGCCTCGAAATCGGTGCGCGCGTCGTCGTCGAGCGTGGCCCGCAGGGCGAACGCGCGGTCGTCGAGCGCCATGCGGTAGCCGGCCTCGCCCCGCGCCAGGTCCAGATAGCAACTGACGAAGGGCGCTTGCGTCTCGTCGATGCAGGCCAGCACGCCGACGTGGCGTTGAAGCTCTTCAAGCCCCGTCAGCTGTTCCATCGGGTGCTCCGATCCGGTTGAGGAGAAATAATGTAATCGACCCAGCGCGGGTCGTCCTTCGCGAGGAGCTAGGTGCTGTATTCCCCGCGGTATGCTTCGATCACGGCAAGCGGACGCATTGCGCGTGAAGGGCGCGCTTACGCCGTCACGGTGATTACCGGACGTCGTGCGGCTTGTAAGCGCGGCAAGGCCCCAGTATCGTCGCGATGACAATCGAGTTCTGCACCTGCCGCCTGGTTCCCATCAGCGCCCTCCGGGAAAAACGACGCCCCGGTAGCGGAGAGGAAGCGTTTGGCGCCTCGAAACCGCCGAACCGGCTACCGGACAAAGTCGATGCTGGCGAAGTCTCCGGAGTCCCCTGTGCCTGCTCTGCGGACTCCGGATCAGGCTCATCCTGCGCAGGTTGCTGCTGCTGTTGCGGTCCGAACCGCCCCTTCAGGTAATGAAACAGCAGGATGGCAGCAAAGAGCAGGACATAGATCAGTTCCTTGGGGAGATCTTTCATGGCTGTTTCCCCTACTTCCTCGGAGTGGCGGAGGGCTCGTCACCGGTGCTGGCGATCTCTTCGCGCATGACCGTATCGGCCTGCAAATTC
>CAZXNF010000501.1:0-3037 GCA_964641785.1 uncultured Streptomycetaceae bacterium
AAAATGTCCCCACATGCCCTGGCTTTTGGGAGCGCGTTTTGGATGACTATGGACAGGCTGTAGACCGCAAACCCAAGTGGGACAAGGGTTTCATGGGGTATGGCCGGACGCCATTGGACACTGCTGGACTATATCTCTGGTGCCGGGAGGGGGACTCGAACCCCCACGAGTGTTAGCCCGGCGGATTTTGAGTCCGCTGCGTCTACCAATTCCGCCATCCCGGCAGCGGCAACACCGGATTATACGGCAGCGTGCGGACGCGACGTGCCTTGTCCAGACTCCGACGCGGGGCGATACTCGGGCCATGTCACCGCATCGCGTGATCCGCATCCTGGTCGCTGCCGCCCTGTTGCTCGCGGCAGGCTGCAGCAGCACGCCGCCCGCACCGCCGCTGCCCGGCACTTCGTGGCTGGCGGAAGACCTCGGCGGGCGTGGTGTCCTTGACCGCGTGCTGACAACACTGACCTTCGAACGCAACTCGATGGCCGTGGGCTCTTCGGGCTGCAACCGTTATTCGGCGGCCGCCGAACTGGACGGCGCGAGCCTGCGTTTCGGGCAGGCGGCCGCCACGCGCCGCGCCTGCCCGCCGGCGGTGATGGAGCAGGAGCAGCGCTTCTTCCTGGCCCTGGAACAGACCCGCGGCTACCGCCGCGAAGGCAGCAAGCTGCTGCTGCTGGACGAGCAGGGCCGCCCGCTCGCTCGCCTGGCGCGGCTGACCGAGGTTCCGCGCTAGCGCAGCGACGCAGTTGATTTGCTATCCTCGCGCCGCGTTCCAACTCCCGCGGCCATGCGTCTCTCCGATTTCGACTACGAACTGCCCGACGCGCTGATCGCGCAGCACCCGCTCGCCGACCGCGGGGCGAGCCGCCTGCTGCACCTCGACGGGCGCACCGGCGCGTTTGCGGACCGCACGTTCCGCGAACTGGAGGCGCTGGTCGGGCCGCACGACGTGCTGGTGTTCAACGACACGCGCGTGATCAAGGCGCGCCTGCTCGGTCACAAGGAAAGCGGCGGCCGGCTCGAAGTGCTGGTCGAGCGCGTGCTGGGCGCAGGAAGGGTGCTCGCACAGGTGCGGGCCAGCAAATCGCCGCGCGCCGGCCACCGACTGTTCCTCGCGGAGGGGGTGGTCGCGCAGGTGGAGGGCCGCGAAGGCCCGTTTTACCGTCTCAAGTTCGAGTTCTGCGACGACGTCTTGGCGCTGCTCGAAGCGCACGGCGCGACTCCGCTGCCGCCGTACATCGCCCACCAGCCGGCTGCCGAAGACGACGACCGTTACCAGACCGTCTACGCGCGCGAGCCCGGCGCCGTCGCCGCGCCGACCGCGGGCCTGCATTTCGATGAAGCTCTGCTCGACCGCCTGCACGCGAAGGGCGCGTCGCTCACCTGGCTGACGCTGCATGTCGGCGCCGGCACTTTCCAGCCGGTGCGCGAGGACGAGGTCGCCCGCCACGTTATGCACAGCGAGTGGTACCGGGTGACGGCGGAGACCGTCGCCGCGATCCGCACCGCGCGCGCGCAGGGCGGCCGCGTCATCGCTGTCGGCACCACGTCGCTGCGCGCGCTGGAAGCGGCGGCGGCCGGCGGCGAACTGACCGCGGGCTACGGCGATACCAATCTGTTCATCGTGCCTGGCTACCGTTTCCGTGTCGTCGACCGGCTGGTGACCAACTTCCATCTGCCGCGCTCGACGCTCCTGATGCTGGTTTCGGCCTTCGGCGGCGCGGATAATGTGCGCCGCGCGTACCGCCACGCCGTGGAGCAGTCCTACCGTTTCTTCAGCTACGGCGATGCGATGCTGATCGAACGTGCGGAAGGGGAAATGGGGAATCGGGAATAGGCAATCGGAACCCATTCCCATTCACCATTTCCCATTGCCCATTGCCGATTCACCATGCCCAAGACTCCCCCCGACACCCGCGACCGCTACGCGCACTTCGTCACCGTGACGACGCGCTGGATGGACAACGACATGTACGCGCACGTCAACAACGTCGCGTACTACTCGTGGTTCGACACCGCGGTAAACCAGTACCTGCTCGCCACGAAAGCGCTCGACCTGGAGCTGGGCGAGGTTGTGTATTTCGTTGCGGAAACCGGTTGCCGCTACTTCAGCCCGGTGAGTTACCCGTCGGTCATCCATTGCGGGCTGCGCGCCGCGCACCTCGGCACCAGCAGCGTGCGCTTTGAGATCGGTATTTTTGCCGACGAAGCGCCCAGGGCCGCGGCGCAGGGTTTCTTCGTGCACGTTGCCTGCGAACGCAAAACCGGCCGGCCGGTCGCGATGCCCGCCGCCATGCGGCAGGCCTGCCAGGCGCTGATGCCGCCCGCGCCATGAAGTTCGAAGTGCACGCCACCGACGGCGCCGCGCGCGCGGGCCGCCTCGAACTGCCGCACGGCGCGATCGAGACGCCGGTGTTCATGCCCGTCGGCACTTACGGCACGGTCAAGGCGATGAGCCCGGCCGAGCTCACCGATCTCGGCGCGCAGATCGTGCTTGGCAACACCTTTCACCTGTGGCTGCGGCCAGGGCTGGACGTGATCGGCAAGCACGCCGGTCTGCACCGCTTCATGGGCTGGAATGCGCCCATCCTCACCGACTCGGGCGGCTACCAGGTGTTCAGCCTGGGACCGCTCCGCAAGATCAGCGAGGAGGGCGTGGCTTTTCAGTCGCCGGTCAACGGCGACAAGCTGTTTCTCACGCCGGAGGAATCCATCCGCATCCAGCGCGTGCTGGATTCCGACATCGCCATGATCTTCGACGAATGCACGCCCTATCCGGCGGACGAGCCGACGGCGCGCGCGTCGATGGAACTGAGCCTGCGCTGGGCGGAACGCAGCCGGCGGGCCTGGGATGCGGCGCCCGGCGCGCACGCCAACGCGCTGTTCGGGATCGTGCAGGGCGGGATGCACGAGCGCCTGCGCGACGCCTCGCTGGCCGGGCTGGAGAAGATCGGTTTCGACGGCTACGCGATCGGCGGTCTGTCGGTCGGCGAGCCCAAGGACCACATGCTGCGCATCCTGCGCCACCCGGCGCCGC
>CAZXNF010000502.1:0-3032 GCA_964641785.1 uncultured Streptomycetaceae bacterium
CCTTATGAAGAGAGGGGCCTGCGGGGCGGGAGCGCTTTTCCGTTATACTGCAAGCAATTGAATTTCAGGTGAATTCAGCCAATTTTCAGCACTTTCCGCGTCCGGGGATTATCGCATGCCGATCTACGAATACCGCTGCACCGAGTGCGCCTTTCAGAAGGAATACCTGCAGAAGCTCAGCGATCCGAAACTGACCGTGTGTCCGGAATGCGGCAAGGAGACGTTTTCCAAGATGCTGACGGCGGCCGGTTTCCAGCTCAAGGGTAGCGGCTGGTACGCGACCGACTTCAAGAACACGGGCAAACCCAAGGACAGCGACAAGAGCGGCGCCGGCGCCGACAGCAAGACGGAAGCCAAATCCGAAACCGAAACCAAAACCGAAACCAAAGCCGAAACCAAAGCCGAAACCAAGACGGAAACCAAGACGGAAGCGAAAACGGAAACGAAAACCGAAACCGCCAAGTCTGCGGCGTCCGGCAGCACCCCCGCCGCCAGCTAGCCCTTCGCACGCCGCCGCACAGAGTAAAATCCGCTCCCCCGGCGCGGCCTGCAAGCCGCGCCGGTTTTGTTTCCGCTACTCCCGCTACTCCAGCCGCGCCCGCTGTCCAGCCCCGACGTTCTCATGCTCAAGAAATATTTTCTCACCGGCTTGCTGATCTGGGTGCCGATCGTCATTACCCTTTGGGTGCTCGACCTGCTGGTGACGACCATGGACCTTTCGCTCACGCTGGTGCCGGACGACTACCACCCGGACCGCCTGCTGGGCGTGCACATTCCCGGACTGGGCGTGTTGCTCACGCTGGTGGTAGTGCTCGTCACCGGGCTGCTGGCCGCGAACTTCATCGGCCGGCGCGTGCTCACCGCGTGGGACTCGGTGCTGAACCGCATTCCGGTGGTGAAGACGATCTACTCCAGCGTGAAACAGGTCTCGGACACGTTGTTCTCCTCCAGCGGGAACGCGTTTCGCAAGGTGCTGCTCGTGCGCTACCCGCATCCACAGGCCTGGTCGCTCGCGTTCCAGACCAATGTGCCGGGCGACGTGGCGCCGCACCTGGACGGCGACTACGTGGCGGTGTTCATCCCGACCACGCCGAGCCCGGTCAACGGCTTCTACTTCTACGTGCGCCGCGAAGACACGATCGCGCTGGACATCCGCGTCGACGACGCCCTGAAGTACATCGTCTCCATGGGCGTGGTGGGCAGCCACGGCCGCCGCGTCGGCAAGGCGCTGCCGCCGTCCGCCACCCGACCGCTGTAACCCGAACCGAACCGGAAGACATCGACATGCGTAGCGAATATTGCGGGCTGGTGAGCCGCGCCCATCTCGGCAAAACCGTCACCGTCTACGGCTGGGTGCATCGCCGCCGCGATCACGGCGGCGTGATCTTCATCGACCTGCGCGACCGCGAGGGCCTGCTGCAGATTGTGTGCGATCCGGACAACGCGGCGACCTTCGCGCTGGCGGAAACGCTGCGCAACGAGTTCGTCGTTCGCGTTGCCGGTGTCGTCCGCGAGCGACCGGCGGGCACCGCCAACGCCAACCTCGTGTCCGGCGGGATCGAAGTGCTGGCGCGGGAACTCGAGATCCTGAACCCCGCGCTGACGCCGCCGTTCATGATGGACGACGATCAGATTTCGGAGAACGTGCGCCTTCAGTACCGCTTCCTCGACCTGCGGCGCCCGGTCATGCAGAAGAACCTGCGGCTGCGCCACCGTACGGCGATGGCGGTGCGCGAGTATCTCGACGCGCAGGGCTTCATCGACATCGAGACGCCGGTGCTCTACAAATCCACGCCGGAGGGCGCGCGCGAGTTCCTGGTGCCGTCGCGCATGCACGACGGGCAGTTCTACGCGTTGCCGCAGTCGCCGCAGCTCTTCAAGCAGGTGCTGATGGTGGCCGGTTTCGACCGCTACTACCAGATCGTGAAGTGCTTCCGCGACGAGGATCTGCGCGCCGACCGCCAGCCGGAGTTCACGCAGATCGACATCGAAACATCATTTCTCGGGGAACGTGAGATTCAGGACATCATGGAAGGCCTGATCCGCCACCTGTTCCGGAAAGTGCTGGATGTGGACCTCGGCGAGTTTCCCCGTATCACGTACGCGGAGACGATGGCGAAGTACGGCTCCGACAAGCCGGATCTGCGCGTGAACATGGAACTGACCGAACTGACCGACCTGATGAGCGAGGTCGACTTCAAGGTGTTCAAGCAGGCCGCGGCGCTGAAGGACGGGCGCATCGTCGCACTGTGCGTGCCGCAGGGCGGTGGAATGTCGCGCAAGGAGATCGACGACCTCACCGAGTTCGTCAAGATCTACGGCGCCAAGGGGCTGGCCTACATCAAGGTCAACGCCATCGAGAAGGGCGCGGACGGCCTGCAGTCGCCGATCCTCAAGTTCCTACCGCCGCCGGTCATCGCCGGCATCCTTGAGCGCACGGGCGCCCGCGACGGCGACCTCATTTTCTTCGGCGCCGACCGCGCGAAGATCGTCAACGACGCCATGGGCGCGCTGCGCGTGAAGGTGGGCCACGAGCGCGAGCTGGTCACGCCGGGCTGGCGGCCGGTCTGGGTGATCGATTTCCCGGCCTTCGATTACGACGAGGAGAACCAGCGCTGGGTGGCCGCGCATCATCCCTTCACCTCGCCCAAGGACGAACACGTAGCGCTGCTCGCCACCGATCCGGGCAAGGTGCAGGCCAAGGCCTACGACGTGGCCCTGAACGGCTGGGAGATCGGCGGCGGATCGGTGCGGATCCACCGCGCCGAAGTGCAGTCCAAGGTCTTCGACGCCATGGGCATTTCGCCGGAGGATGCGCGCGCCAAGTTCGGCTTCCTGCTCGATGCGCTGCAATACGGCGCCCCGCCGCACGGTGGCATCGCCTTCGGCCTCGACCGCCTGGTCACGCTGATGACGGGCGCGGAGTCCATCCGCGAGGTGATCGCCTTCCCGAAAACGCAGCGCGGGCAGGACCTCATGGTGGAGGCGCCCAGCGTGGTGACTGAAAAGCAGTTGCGCGAGCTGCACATCCG
>CAZXNF010000503.1:0-3028 GCA_964641785.1 uncultured Streptomycetaceae bacterium
CTCGACACCACCAACATCCTGTTCATCTGCGGCGGCGCCTTCGTCGGTCTCGACGAGATCATGTCGAAGAGCCACAGCTACGGTTATATCTCGACCTCGGCCGACGACAACCAGAACATCCTCGACCGGCTGAACAACCGGGTGAAGCCCACCGACCTGTTCTCCTTCGGCCTGATCCCGGAGTTCACCGGCCGGCTGCCGATCATCGCGCGCTTCGAAGACCTCTCGCGCGCGATGCTGGTGCGCATCATGATCGAGCCCAAAAACTCCATCTACAACCAGTTCCGCGAGATCTTCCGCCAGGAAGGCGTCGAGCTCGTGGTGGATGGCAAGGTCTTCGAGCAGATTTCCGAACTGGCCATCGAGTACAAAACCGGCGCGCGCAGCCTGCGCGGCATCTTCGAGGAACTCATCACCCCCATCCTGTTCATGGTGCCGGACGCGCCCGACCTTTGCCGGGTGGAGATCGCCTCGCTGTTTACGGAGCCTACGCTGGTGAAAGCCCCCCGCAAAGACGCCGCCGCATGACCGCTTCTGATCCCCCCGTCATCGCGCCGTGGTACCAGCTCGGCTACGTCATCCCCCACCTCTACACCGACCTCGACGCCTACCAGTTCTACCGCGTCGCGCCCGAAGGCATGATGCTGCTGACGACCGGGCTCAACCTGACGGAGTACAGCCTCGCGGCCGTCGAGCGCGAACTGCCGGTCCTGCGCGAGCGCTTCGACCTGCTGGCGAAAAAGAAGGTGGACCGCATTGCGCTGTCCGGCGTGCCGGTCGCCGCCGCCCTCGGTCGCACGCGCATGCGCGAGATCCTCGCCGAAGGCGCGGCCCGCACCGGGCTGGCGTGCGACACCGACCTCGAAGCGCACATCGCGGCGCTGCAGAGCCTGGGCGCCACGCGCATCGCGCTAGCCACACGCTGGCCCGAGGCGGTCAACGCGGCGCTGACCCAGTACCTCCGCGAAGCCGGCATCGAAGTGCTGGCCTGCGTGTCGCGCGGCCGCGATCTCGCGCAGAACAAAGAAGCCAGCCCGGCCGACGACCACTTGCTCGCGCTGGAACTCGGCCGCCAAGTGCTGCGCGCTACGCCGGACGCGCAGGCGCTGCTGATGCCGGGCGGTCTGTGGTTCGCGATCCATGCCGTGCCGCTGCTCGAAGCCGAATTCGGCAAGCCCGTGCTGCTCAACATCCTGTCGACAACGTGGGCGGCGCTGCACGCGGCGGGCAGCCGCATGCTGCACCGGCCCGATCCGCGCTGGGGGAAGGTGCTCGCCAACCTGCCAGCACGCTGAACGCGCGGCGAAGCACCGTCACGACGCATCGCGCCCGTGGGCGGTGCACGCGGAAAAAATCGGTCACCGCACGGCAGCATCCACAGGTGCCAGTGCTACACTTTTTGCCTCCGCATTCCTCCTCGACTAAGGACACCGCATGCCGTTCACTCTCGCCCGTTCCCGCTGGTCCGGCCTCGCGCTGGCGGCCGCCTCCCTTTCCCTGTTCGCCGCACCGGGGTACGCCGCCGATGCCGCCTACCCCGAACGCCCGATCCGGCTGATCATTCCGCAGGCCACCGGCGGCGGCTCCGACACCATCGGCCGCTACATGGCGCAGCGCCTGGGCGAAGCGCTTGGCCAGCAGTTCGTCGTCGACAACCGTCCGGGTGCCGCCGGCATGCTCGGTGCGGAGCTGGTCAAGCAGGCCACACCCGACGGCTACACCATGCTGCTGTGCGCGATTGACACGATCACCGCGCCCATCGTCGCGCAGCGCACCGCCTCGCTGGACGCCCTGCGCGATTTCGCGCCGGTCACGCAGCTCACGCTGTCGCCCAACGTCTGGCTGGTCAATCCGGCCTTTGCCGCGCAGTCCATGAAGGACTTTGTCGATATCGCCAAAGCCAAGCCGGGCCAGATCGACTACGCCTCTTCCGGCGTGGGCAGCATGCAGCACCTTGGCGGTGAACTGCTGAACCGCATGGCCGGCATCCAGCTCAATCACGTCCCGTACAAGGGCGGCCCGCCGGGACTGGTGGACGTTATGGGCGGCCGCGTGCCGTCCATCGTCTCCGGCATGCAGGGCGCGCTGCCGCACGTAAAATCCGGCAAGCTGCGCGCCTTGTCCGTGACTACGGTCAAACGCTTCCCCGCGCTGGCCGACGTGCCGACCACCGCCGAGGCGCTCAATCTGAAGGGTTACGAGGCGACCAACTGGCAGGGTTTCCTGTTTCCGGCCGGCACGCCCAACCCGGTCGTCGCCCGCATGTCGGCGGAATCGGTGAAGATCCTGAACACGCCGGAAGCGCGCGCGCGGCTGGAGGCGCTGGGCTACGCGCCCGCCGGCCTCACCCCGGCCGAGTTCACGGCGCTCATGCAGGCCGAGACCAAGCGCTGGACCAAGCTCATCAAGGACGCAGGAATCAAAGCCGAATGAAATCCACGCCACCGAAAGGCTACCGCCAGACCACTTCCATCGTCGTTGACCCCGGCGGCTCATGGGGGGCCCTCATTGCCAGGGGCGAGCGTGTCCGCTTTACCGACCTCGAAGGCCAGCAGGCCATCGACTTCCTCTGCTACAACGCCCGCGACACGCGCGACCGCTACAACGCCGCCAACACGATGAAGATGGGCGAGAACCTGTTTCTCAATCCGGGCTCAGTGTTCTATGGGGAATACGCGACGCCGCTCATGAAGATCGTTGCCTCCACCTGTCCGGACCACGACACCATCGGTGGCTGCTGCAGCGCGGAGATGAACGAGATCCGCTACGGCAAGCGCACGCACAGCTGCCGCGCCAATTTCCTGCACGAACTGTCGAAGTTCGGCATGGGCGAGGCCGACATTGTCGCCAACGTCAATTTCTTCATGAGCGTCCCTATCGGCCGCGGCGGCCACATGGCGATCTCCGACAGCCCGTCCAAGGCCGGCGATACCGTGGAGGTCGAAGCGCTGACCGACGTGATCGCGGTCATCTCCAACTGTCCGCAGAAGTACAACCCGGCCTGCGGCTATAACCCGTCGCCGGTGCG
>CAZXNF010000504.1:0-3010 GCA_964641785.1 uncultured Streptomycetaceae bacterium
CTCCTCATCGGAGCTTCCCCTGGTCTACATCGGCGAGGGAGATCCGGTCAGGCCGAGACTTGATCAGCATCACCGGCAGAAAGACTTTTGGACGTCCGTCATTCTATTCACAAGTAACGCCGAGAACCTAAACAAAGCTCATGTCCAATACCTTGAGTCCAGGTTGATCGAACTCGCGAAAGCCGCCAAGCGCTGCGACCTCGACAACGCTAACTGTCCGCAGCGTCCGAATCTAACTGAGTCCGACCAAGCTGAGATGGAGGGCTTCTTGGATGAGATGCGGCTCGTCTATCCCGTGGTCGGCGTGACCGCCTTCGAGGCGGCGAAGATTGAAGCGTCGCCGGCGGGAAGACTCTTCATCAAAGCGAAAGGCATCACGGCCACCGGTTACGACACCGCAGCGGGATTTGTCGTCCTCGGCGGTCACCCCAAAACCGGCCATACGTGGTCACTTCAAAACCGGCCATAGGAGCAGCGGTAGGACTACCGTAGTTATAACCCAGCCCGACCCATCCGAGCAAGACATTTCCTCTCCAGCGCCCGCAGGGCGCAAGCGTTCCGTTCGGACGATCGCAAGGAGGGAGATTCGTCGCCGAACCGGTGGGAATGTGGGAATCGCACCAGCGATTTCCAAGCGCGGGGGAAAGGGCGGGAAACCGGTTCTCGGTTTTCCGCCCTTTCCACCGCGCATCATTTCCACGGGTTCTCCCCATCGCTTAGTCCGCCACCGGGATCATCGTCGCGGACTTGGTCCGCCAACTCCGCGGGCCACACTTGAGCACGTGCCCGTGATGCAGCAGCCGGTCCAGCATCGCACTGACCGCCGCCGTGTCGCCCAGCAGTTTGCCCCAGTCTTCCACTGGACGATTCGAAGTCAGCAGCGTGCTGGCGCGTTCATAACGGCGCATGACGATCTCCAGCAAATCCTCGGCGGCCGTCTGCGGCAGCTTGCGCATGCCGAAGTCGTCGATGATCAACAAAGGGGTCGTGGTCAGGTTCGCCATGAATAGCTTGCGTTTCCCCTCGGCGACCGCTTCGCCCAGCTCTTCGAGCAGCACATGCGCTTCGCGATACAACACGCGATGACCTTGCAGAATCGCGGCGTGCCCCAGGGCTTGCGCCAGGTGGCTTTTGCCGGTGCCGCCCGGCCCCAGCAGCAACACATCCTCGCGCTGGTCGATGAAGCGAGTAGTGGCCAGATCGAAGATCAAGCTGCGATTCATCTTGGGATTGAAGGCGAAGTCGAAGTTGTCGAGCGTGCGTTGCGCGTCCCGAAAACCAGCCTCCTTGCGCCGGCGCAGCAGAAGACGATCGGACCGGCAAGTGAGTTCATCGTTCACTAGGATCGACAGTAGATCGATGGGCGGCATCGGCTCGGCTTGCGCATGCAGGAGCCGGGTTTCGAGCACGCTGGCCATGCCGCTGAGGCGCAGTTGGCGCAACGAGTTTTGGAGTTCAGTCAGGGTCATTCAGTGGGTTCCTCTTGGGTGCGGATGGCGATTAGATCGCGGTAAAGAGTAAGTTGCCGGATCAGCGGATCTACTTGGCGCAGACTCACCGGCGGTTGTGCTTCGCGTTCCAGATAGCGGCGCACGAAGCGATATTCGGGTACTTGTAGATCGAGGGCCGTGGCGCAGGCTTGTTCCAGACGAGCCGCGCCATACTTGGGCAAAAACGACAACGTGCCTTGGATGTGCCGGGCCGCCAGATCGCCCTGCTGGGCATGCAGCGCGGCGCAGAGCGCGCCGGTGCGTTCGCCCACTTTCACCGCGCGGGCGAGCAGCCGCAGCACGCCTGGCGCGGTGTGCGGGGACCGGTCCGCCTCCACGATCCGCCGCCGGCCGCGCTGCTGCCGCAAGTGCTCGCGCAACAGTTGCCCCGTGCGCGGATGCAGAATGCGGACATAGAGGTCGTTCCATTGCACCGGTACTTGGCATCCGATGTGGCCCGGCGGAACGCTATAGTAAGCCGCTTCCACTTCCACGCAACCATCGAGATGGACGCGCCGTGTACCGTATTGATAAAAGCGAAATGGCTCCAGCGGCAGCGGCCGCAGCGTCGGCTTCTCTTCGGCGAACATGGCGGCCACTTGCCGCTTGGTGGTGCCATGGATGCGCGTGTCCGCCCAACGCTCTTCCCAGTGATCCAGATAGCTTTGCGCTTCGGCCAGATCGCGATCGAAGCGCATGCCTTTGAGCGGCGTTTTTTGCGCGTGCCCCACGCCGCTTTCCACCTTGCCCTTGCGGTCCGGATCGCGGACGCGGCACGGCATCGCCACCACGCCGTAATGCTGGAGTAAGTCGCGGTAGAGCGGGTTGATCGCCGGATCGTAGATGTCGGGTTTGAGCACGCCTTCGCCCAAGTTGTCGAGCACGACGATGCGCGGCGTGCCCCCGAGGCGGCGAAACGCCTCCTGGTGTAACTCGCACCAGATGCGCGTGCTCGATTGAAAGGTGAGCAGGCGGACGCATTTCCGGCTGAAGGCGAGCGTAAAAACGAACAAGCGGGTCCGGCGATGCTTGCCCGTGGCTGGGTCGTGGACCATCGGGCCGGTGCCATAGTCGACTTGCGCTTCTTCGCCGGGCGCGGTTTCGATGATGGCGCAGGCTTCCAGTGCAGGCTGGCCGCGCAGCTTGCGGACGAAGCGTTTGACGCTCTCGTAGGCACCCGCGAAGCCGTGCTGGTCGACTAGCGTTTGCCATATCGACATCGCGTTGCGACCGCGCGCGAAGCCGGCTTCGATCTGCTCGCGATGCGGTTCGCAGGCGCTCTCGGTGAGGGGCGTTTCCGGCTCGGGGCCGGTGGTCACCTCGGGGTCGGCGATGGCGGGTTTGGGCGGTTCCGCCGCCGGGGAGCCGGGGGTCACCTCCGTCGCCGGTTTTGGTTTCCGGCCCCATCCGCCACGCTGGCGCACTGCGACGCCGGCGGCTTTGAGGTAGCTCGCCGCTGTTTCCCGACGGATCCCGGTCGCCGCCTCGATCTGCCGCAACGACCAACCCAGTTGCCCCAA
>CAZXNF010000505.1:0-2998 GCA_964641785.1 uncultured Streptomycetaceae bacterium
GTGGGGAGAAGGGGCCCACCCTTCTCCGGGGGGGAAGGTTGGGATGGGGGCGAAGGATATCGTCCGGTACGAGGCAGCCAGGGCGGCAAAGGAGCGTAGCAATGAAGTGGTGCAGATTCGAGAGCGAGGACGGTCCTGCTTACGGGATCATCGAGGGCGAGCAGATCTTTCCGGTCACGGGCAGCCCGTTCGGCAGTCATGTGAAGGCCAAACAAGGCCTGCCGCTCAAAAAGACCAAGCTGCTGGTGCCGGTGATCCCGCCGACCTTCTATGCCGCAGGCGTCAATTTCCGCGAGCACGTGATCGAGGTGGCTAAGAAGAAGGGCATCGAACCCAAGTTTCCGCCTGAAGCGGACGTGGGCTACCGCGCCAACAACGCGCTGATCGCGGATGGCGAAACGATCATGATTCCGAAGGATGCCTCCGAGGTGGTGCAGTACGAGGGCGAACTCGTCGCAGTGATCGGCAAAACCTGCCGCAAGGTCACGGAAGCGCAGGCGCTCGACTACGTGTTCGGCTACACCATCGGCAACGACATGAGCGAGCGCAACTGGCAGCGCAACGACCGCACGATGTGGCGCGCGAAGAATTCCGACACCTTCAAGCCGATGGGGCCGTGGATCGTCACCGGGCTGGATCCGGCCACGCTTGAGGTGGCCATTCGCGTAAACGGCCGCCAGGTCTCCACCTACCGCATCGCGGACGCCATCTACAGCCTGCAGACCTTCATCAGCCGGATGAGCCAGTATCTGACGTTGCATCCCGGCGACGTGCTGTGGCTGGGCACGGACGGGGCGCCGGAGAACGTGAAGCACGGCGACATGATCGAAATCGAAATTCCGGGCATCGGCGTGCTGCGCAATCCGGTGGTCCGGGAACCATAAGGAGGGGACGACATGAGACATACCGTATGGATGGCGGCAGGCCTGGCGGCGGTGCTTGCCGCGTCTGGCGCATCCGCGCAGAATTTCCCGACGCGGCCGATCCGCATCGTGGTGCCGTTTCCGCCCGGCGGCGCGTCGGACATCATCGCGCGCCTGCTGGCGGAGAAATTCTCGGCGGCGTGGGGCGTCACCACCGTCGTCGACAACCGGCCGGGCGGCATCGGCATCATCGGCACCGACACCGTGGCCAAGGCCACGCCGGACGGCCATACGCTGGGCGTGAATTCGCTCAGCTTCGCCGTGGCGCCGAGCATCCGCAGCAACCTGCCGTACGACTCGCAGAAGGACTTCGCGCCGGTGACCATCATCGCGGCCAATCCGCTCATGCTGGTCGTCAACAACAACGTCCCGGTGAAGTCGGTCAGGGAGCTGATCGACCTGGCGAAGGCGAAGCCGGATGCCCTGAGCTACGCCTCCAGCGGCACCGGCAGCTCGCTGCACCTGGCGACGGAACTCTTGATCCTGACGACCGGCATCAAGGTGGCGCACATCGCCTACAAGGGCAGCACCCAGGCGCATCCGGATGTGATCGGCGGCCGCGTGGATTTCATGTTCGACACCATCGTGGCGATCGGTCCGCTCGTCCGCGGTAACCGCCTGCGGCCCCTCGCGGTGACCTCCAAAAAGCGCTCGGGGGAGTTTCCCGACGTGCCGACGGTGGCGGAGGCCGGCGTGCCGGGCTACGAGATGACCTCCTGGGTGGCCATGATCGCGCCGGCAAAAACGCCGCCCGCGGTGATCGATAAACTCAACCGCGAAGTCGCGCGCATCCTCGCCCTGCCCGACGCGCGCGAGCGCCTCTCGCGCCTGGGCTCGGAGCCGATCGGCAACACCCCGCAGGAGGCCCGCCAGTACATCGCGGCAGAGTTCGAAAAATGGTCCAAGGTCGTCAAGGCCGCGGGCATCAAGGCAGAACAGTAGTCCCAAGGAGAACGCATCGTGAAACGCATTGCATCCTTTTTGTTGCTGTCGGCGGGGGCGGCCATGCCGGCCGGCGTGGCGCTGGCCCAGACCTATCCGGCAAAGCCGATCCGCCTGATCGCTCCGTTCCCGCCCGGCGGCAGCGTGGACGTCGTCGGCCGCATGCTCGCGGCGCGGCTGACCGAGAGCCTCGGCCAGCAGGTGGTCGTGGACAACCGCTCCGGCGCCTCCGGCAACATCGGGACCGAGTTCGTGATGAATGCGCCGCCGGACGGCTACACGCTGCTCATCAACACCATCCCGCTGGTGGTCAATCAGTACCTGCTCACCCGCGTGCCGTACGACGCGGTGAAAGACTTCGCGCCGGTGATGCTCATCTCGTCCTCGCCGTCGATCCTGACCGTGCACCCGTCAGTGCCCGCAAAGTCGGTGAAGGAGCTGATCGCGCTCGCGAAATCGAAGCCCGGCGCGCTCAATTACTCCGGCGCCGGCATCGGCACCAATCCGCACATCGCGGGCGAGCTCTTCAACCTGCTCGCCAACATCAACATCGTCGCCGTGCAATACAAAGGCGGCGGGCCGGCGGACCTGGCGGTGATGGGCGGCGAGGTGGCGCTGTCCTTCCCCAACATCTCGCAGGCGATCAACTACGTGTCGTCCAAGCGGTTGCGCGCGTTGGGCGTGACGAGCGCCAAGCGTTCTACGGCGATGCCGGACCTGCCGGCCATCGCCGAGGCCGGCGTGCCGGGCTACGAATTCATCACCTGGCACGCCATCCTTGCGCCCAAGGCCACGCCGCGGCCGGTCGTGACGCTGCTGAACGAGCGGCTGAAGAAGATCCTGACTGCGCCGTCGGAAGTGCAGTTTTACCGGGAGCGCGGGCTCGACGTGATCGCCAGCACGCCCGAGGAACTGACGGCGCACCTCGAAACCGAGCAGAAGAAATGGGGCCGCGTGATCCGCGAGCGCGGCATCAAGGCCGAGTAAGGCGGCGTAAGGCATTGACGCCTGACTCTTGAAGAAACGGTAAGCAGGAAGGGATGTAACTCCTTCCCCTGTTTACGGGGGAAGCTTGGATGGGCAATCGATCATCACGCAGTCATCTTTCTCCTTCCCCCGTAGCACGGGGGAAG
>CAZXNF010000506.1:0-2982 GCA_964641785.1 uncultured Streptomycetaceae bacterium
ACATCAAGGCCGCCGGCGAGATCAAGACCAAGCCGACGCAGCACTCGGTCAAGGAGCTGCGCCAGATCGGCATCCAGCCGGACATCCTGCTGTGCCGCGCCGACCGCCCGCTCCCTGAAGACGAGCGGCGCAAGATCGCACTGTTCACCAATGTGCCGGTCGAGGCGGTGATATCCGCGATCGACGTGGACAGCATCTACAAGATTCCGGCCACCCTCCACGAGCAGAACCTCGACGATATCGTGTGCCGTCGTCTCGATCTGACGCCGCCGCCCGCCAACCTGGCGCCGTGGAACAAGCTGGTCTACCAGCTCGAGCACCCGACGCGCGCGGTGAGCATCGCGCTGGTGGGCAAGTACGTCGACCTGACCGAATCCTACAAGTCGCTGTCCGAGGCGCTGATCCATGCCGGTATCCACACCGAAGCGCGGATCAAGATCCACTACATCGATTCCGAGAGCATCGAGGCGAATGGTGTCGGCTGCCTGACCGGGATGGATGCCATTCTCGTCCCCGGCGGCTTCGGCAAGCGCGGGGTGGAAGGCAAGATCAAGGCGGTCCGTTACGCACGCGAGAATCGCATCCCCTATCTGGGAATCTGCCTGGGCATGCAGCTGGCGGTGATCGAATTCGCGCGGCATATCGTGGGGCTTGAAGGCGCACACAGCACAGAGTTCGAGCAGGCAACGCCGCACCCCGTGATCGCGCTGATCACCGAATGGCAGGACCGCGACGGACAGGTTGAGCGCCGCTCATCCGACTCCGACATGGGCGGCACCATGCGACTGGGCGGACAGGAATGCATACTGCAACCCGGTTCTCAGGCGTGCGAGATTTATGGCGCGGACCGGGTCGTCGAGCGCCACCGCCACCGCTACGAGGTCAACAACCACTACCTGCCGCGGCTGGAAGCGGCAGGGCTGCGCATTTCCGGCCGCTCGGCCAAGGACGCGCTGTGCGAGATGGTGGAGTTGCCGGGACACCCCTGGTTCATCGGCTGCCAGTTCCATCCGGAATTCACCTCGACGCCGCGCGCCGGCCATCCGTTGTTCAACGCCTTCATCCGCGCCGCCCTGGCCTACGCCGACACCAAGCCGGCGGCTGCCGGCGCCGCGGTCAAACTCAAGACCGCCTGAGGACCTCATGAAGCTCTGTGGTTTCGAGGCTGGCCTCGATCAACCGTTGTTTCTCATTGCAGGCCCCTGCGTGATCGAGTCGCGTGAGATGGCCTTCGACACTGCGGGCAAACTGAAGGAACTGTGCGCGGGACTCAAGGTTCCGTTCATCTACAAATCCTCCTTCGACAAGGCGAACCGCAGCTCCGGCAAGTCCTTCCGCGGACCGGGCATCGAAGAGGGACTCAAAATTCTCGATGAAGTCCGCACCCAGCTGAAGGTGCCGGTGCTGACCGACGTGCACGATACGGAGCAGATTCGCATCGTGGCCGACGTGGTGGACGTGCTGCAGACACCGGCCTTCCTGTGCCGGCAGACGGATTTCATCCGCGCGGTCGCCAGCGCCGGCAAGCCGGTCAACATCAAGAAGGGCCAGTTCCTGGCGCCCGAAGACATGAAGAACGTGGTCACCAAGGCGAAGGAAGCCAGCGGCCAGGACAACATCATGGTCTGCGAACGCGGCGCCTCCTTCGGTTATCACAACCTCGTGTCCGACATGCGCGGCCTCGCCATCATGCGCGAGACCGGCTGCCCGGTGGTGTTCGATGCCACCCATTCCGTGCAACTGCCGGGCGGGCAGGGTCATGCTTCCGGCGGGCAGCGCGAATTCGTGCCGGTGCTGGCGCGCGCGGCGGTCGCCAGCGGCGTGGCGGGACTGTTCATGGAAACCCATCCGAATCCGGAAAAAGCACTGTCCGACGGTCCGAACGCGTGGCCGCTGCATCTGATGAAACAACTGCTCGAAACCCTGCAATCGATAGACGCGCTGGTCAAGCGCGCAGGGTTTGCCGAAGACCAACTCATCAGGAAATAGCTCCACCATGAGCGCCATCGTCGATGTCATCGCCCGCGAAATCCTGGATTCGCGCGGCCTTCCCACGGTCGAAGCGGACGTGCTGCTCGAATCCGGCGTGCTCGGGCGCGCGGCGGTGCCCTCGGGCGCCTCCACCGGCAGCCGCGAGGCGATCGAGCTGCGCGATGGCGATGCGGGCCGCTACCTCGGCAAGGGGGTCAGCAAGGCCGTAGACAATGTCAACACGGAAATCTGCGAGGCCATCATCGGCCTCGACGCCAGCGAACAGAACTTCATCGACCGTACGCTCATCGAACTGGACGGCACCGAGAACAAGGCGCGGCTGGGCGCCAACGCCATCCTTGCCGTGTCGCTGGCCGTGGCCAATGCGGCAGCGGAAGAGAGCGGGCTGCCGCTGCACCGCTATCTGGGAGGCGCGGGCCGCATGGCGATGCCGGTGCCGCTGATGAACGTGATCAACGGCGGGGCCCATGCCGACAACGGCCTCGACATGCAGGAGTTCATGATCGTCCCCTACGGCGCGCCCACCTTCCGGGAGGCGCTGCGCTGCGGGTCGGAAATTTTCCACCACCTCAAGAAAATCATCCACGGCAAGGGCCTCTCCACCGCAGTGGGCGACGAAGGCGGTTTCGCCCCGCGCCTGGCCAAGCATGAAGCGGCCATCCAGCTGATCCTTGAAGCGATCGAGGCGGCGGGCTACCGGGCCGGCGAGCAAGTGGGGCTGGCGCTCGATTGCGCGAGCTCCGAGTTCTTTGAAGATGGCGAATACAGGCTGGCGGCCGAAGGCCTGACGCTGAAGGCGGACGCGTTGGTGGATTTCCTCGCTGCCTGGGTGGACAAGTACCCGATCGTGTCCATCGAGGATGGCATGGCCGAGCAGGACTGGGACGGCTGGAAGCTGCTGACCGACAAGCTGGGCAGCCGCGTGCAGCTGGTCGGCGACGACCTGTTCGTGACCAACACGAAGATCCTGGCCGAGGGCATCCGCAGGGG
>CAZXNF010000507.1:0-1093 GCA_964641785.1 uncultured Streptomycetaceae bacterium
GGGGCGACCACCACCAAGCCGGGCTCCGCGACCTTTCCGCTGCCCGGGGTGTTCGCCGACATCGTGGACGAAACCGGCCAATCGGTGGGCAAGGGCAAGGGCGGCATCCTCGTCATCAAGAAACCCTGGCCCGCAATGCTGCGCACCATCTGGGGTGACCCCGAACGCTACAAAAAAACCTACTTCCCCGAGGATTTCCACGGCCAGTACTACCTTGCGGGCGACGGCGCCACCACCGACGAGGAAGGCTACATCCGCATCATGGGCCGCATCGATGACGTGCTGAACGTCTCCGGCCATCGCCTCGGCACCATGGAAATCGAATCGGCGCTGGTTGCCAATTCGAAACTGGTGGCGGAAGCCGCCGTCGTCGGCCGCCCCGACGATCTGACCGGCGAAGCCGTCGTCGCCTTTGTGGTGCTCAAGGGCCCGCGTCCCACCGGCGCCGAGGCGAAAAAGATCGTGAAGGAACTGCAGGACTGGGTCAGCAAGGAGATCGGGCCCATCGCCAAGCCGCGCGACATCCGCTTCGGCGACAACCTGCCCAAGACCCGCTCCGGGAAGATCATGCGGCGGCTGCTGCGCTCGATTGCCAAGGGCGAGGAGATCACCCAGGACGTATCGACGCTGGAGAATCCCGCCATCCTGCTACAACTGAAGGAACCGCTGGCCTGACGCCGCGGAAGGCGGCGGGCCGGCGTTCCTCCGCATGGCAAAACCCAGCACCACCGGTGCCCGGCTGATCGGGCTGTTCCTCGGCGGCTGCCTGCTGCTGAACTACCCGTTGCTGGACCTGTTCAACCGCGATGCCAGCGTCTTCGGCATCCCGCTGCTGTTCGTCTACGCCTTCGGCGCGTGGGGTCTGATCATCGCCCTGGCGGCGCTCGTGCTGAGCCGGCGCGAGTAACGAAGGCGCGCGCGTGGCTTCCGCCTACATCGTCGTCCTGATCTCCTTCGCCTACGTCGGGCTGCTGTTCGCGATTGCCTTCTACGCGGATCGCCGCGCCGACCACGGGCGGAGCCTGATCGCCAATCCCTACGTCTACGCGCTGTCGCTGGGCGTCTACTGCACCTCGTGGACCTTCTACGGCAG
>CAZXNF010000507.1:1103-2978 GCA_964641785.1 uncultured Streptomycetaceae bacterium
CCCTGATGGCGCTGCTGTGGTGGTACCTGCTGCGCAAGATGGTGCGCGTGTCGAAGGCCAACGGCATCACCTCGCTCGCCGACCTCGTCGCCTCGCGCTACGGCCGCAGCGAACTGCTCGGCGGCATCGTGACCGTCATCGCCGTCATCGGCATCGTCCCCTATATCTCGCTGCAGTTGAAGGCGGTGTCCAACAGCTTCGCGATCATGCTGCGCTATCCCGAGATCGCCATGCCCGCCAAGCAGGCCGACATCCCGCTGCTGGCCGACAACACCTTTTACATTGCACTGCTGCTCGCGGCCTTCACCATCCTGTTCGGCACGCGCCATCTGGACGCGTCCGAACGGCACGAAGGTCTGGTGGCAGCGATCGCCTTCGAATCGCTGGTCAAACTGCTGGCGTTTATCGCGCTGGGCCTGTTCGTGACCTTCAGCCTCTACCACGGTCCGGGCGACCTGTTCGCGCGCGCAGCCGAATTCCCGGGCCTTGAACGCATGCTGCATGTGGACGGCCAGAATATCGATTACACGTCGTGGGCATCCCTTACCTTCCTCTCGATGTTCGCGATCCTGTTGCTGCCGCGCCAGTTCCAGATGGCCGTCGTGGAAAACGTCGACGAGCGCCACCTCAACCGCGCCGCCTGGCTGCTGCCGCTCTATCTGTTCGCGATCAACCTGTTCGTCCTGCCGATCGCCTTCGCCGGCATGATGGCCTTCCCCGCCGGTGACATGGACGCGGATTTTTTCGTGCTGACCCTGCCCATGGCGGAGCAGCAGGTCTGGCTCACGCTGTTCGTGTTCATCGGCGGGCTGTCCGCGGCCACGGGCATGGTGATCGTGGAAACGATCGCGCTGTCGACCATGATCTGCAACAGCCTCGTCATGCCACTGCTGCTGCGCCTGCGGCCACTGAACCTGCAGGACCGCGCCGACCTCTCCGGGATCGTGCTTTTCGTCCGCCGCGCCGGCATCATCTGCGTGCTCCTGCTCGGCTACGCCTACTTCCGGCTGGCGGGCGAGGCCTACGCGCTGGTCTCGATCGGTCTCATTTCCTTTGCGGCGGTCGCGCAGTTCGCCCCCGCGGTACTGGGGGGGCTGTACTGGCGCGGCGCCACGCGCACCGGCGCGGCCTGCGGCCTGACCGGCGGCTTTGCGGTCTGGGTCTATACCCTGCTGCTGCCGTCGTTCGCGCGCTCCGGCTGGCTGCCCCTGTCCTTCATCGAGCAGGGCCCCGCCGGCATCGCGCTGCTGAAACCGCTCGCGCTGTTCGGCCTGACCGGACTCGACGACGTCACGCACTGCCTGTTCTGGAGTCTCCTCGTCAACGCCGGCCTGTTCATCGGCCTGTCGCTGCTGGGCAGTCCCAGCGTCGCCGAGCGCATCGAGGCCGGCCGTTTCGTTGATGGTGGCCACGGCGGCGGCGCCAATTCCAGCGTCGAGGCCTGGCGCACCAGCGCGACCGTCGGCGAGTTGATCGCGCTCACCGGGCGCTTCCTCGGTGTGCGGCGGGCCCGCGAAGCCTTCACCGCGTACGCGCACGGACGCGGCTACAAAAGCAACCGTGAGTTGCCGGTCGACACGGCGCTGCTGCGCCATACCGAGACCCTGCTGGTCGGCGCGATCGGCGCGGCGTCCGCGCGCGCCGTGGTGGCGTCGGTCGCGCAGGAAGAGCCGCTCGGCATGCACCAGGTCATGAATATTCTCGACGAGGCCTCGCAAACGCTCGCCCACTCACGCGAGCTCGAGCAGAAATCCATGGATCTGGAGCGCGCCAGCGCGGAGCTGCGCTCCGCCAACCGGCGGCTGCAGGCGCTCGACCGGCTGAAGGACGATTTCATTTCGACCGTGACGCACGAGCTGCGCACGCCGCTGACCT
>CAZXNF010000508.1:0-2976 GCA_964641785.1 uncultured Streptomycetaceae bacterium
CGCTGCGCGCAAGGGAGGGGATCTGCGAAAAATTGCTTAAGTAAGTGCCATTCGTCTCTTACACGATTAATCGTTCCCGTGTTTCTTCCAGAACTCGCCGAAGATCTCGTCCACCGACGGTTCCCGCGGCGGGATCGGCCGGGCAATGCGCGTCACATTCATGAAGTGGCGGTAGTTGAGGTTCTCGGAGAAGCTGTTGCCACCCCAGGTGCCGCAGCCCATGGTGAGCGAGAAGGGCAGGCCGTTGTCGAAGCTGCCGCCGTTGGCGATGGCATGCGCCTGGTTGACGATCACGCGGCACACGGTCATTTCATGGCCGAGGCGGCGGACGTGGTCCTCGTTCGCGGTGTGGATGCCGACCGAGTGGCCGTTGCCCTGGTAGGCGTAGATGCCGCGGACGATCGCGAAGGCCTGGCCGAAATCGTCCGCACGGTACAGCGTGAGCACCGGCGAGAGTTTTTCGCCGGAATAGGGATGCTCGCGGCCGCTGCCGCCATCCTCGACCATCAGGCATTGGGCGCTGACGAGTGCGGGCCGCGTGAGGCCGGCGAGCGCGCAGATTTTCGCCACCGACTGCGCGGTGACGGCCGGCGAAAGTTTGCCGCCCGGGAACATCGCTTTTTGCAACTGCGCTTTCTCGTCGGCGGTCAGCAGCGCGCCGCCAGCCGCCGTCAGTGCGGCGAGCATGCGCTCGTACACGGCCGCATGGATCACGGCGCTGTTTTCCGAGGAGCAGGACGTGGCGTTGTCGAAGGTCTTGGACACCATGATCTTCGCCGCTGCGTCGGCAAGGTCGGCCGTGTCGTCCACGATCACGGCGACATTGCCGGCGCCCACGCCCAGGGCCGGGGTGCCGCTCGAATAGCCTGCCCGCACGTTGGCCTGCGAACCGGTGATGACGACCAGATCGGCCTGGCGCATGAGTTCCTGCGAGAGTTCCTTGGTGGCGGGCGCCGGCAGCATCTGCACGAGGTCCGCCGGGGCGCCGACTTTCGCCAGGCCCGCGTGGATGTGCCCGAGCAGCGCGGCACAGGTGGTCTGGCCCTTGGGCGAGGGCGAGACGATCACCGCGTTGCCGCACTTCAATGCGTTGATGATGTTGTTGGCGGGCGTGGCGGCCGGATTGGTGGACGGCACGACCGCCGCGACCACGCCGACCGGGCGGGCGATCTCCGTGATGCCGGTGTCGGGATGCTCGGCGAGCACGCCTTTGCTGACCGCGCCCCGGATGTCGCGCAGCAGGCCCAGCGTCTTGCGGTGGTTCTTGACGACCTTGTCGGCGGCGACGCCGAGGCCGGTATCGCGCACCGCCAGTGCGGCGAGGTCGCGATTGCGCTGCGGCTGCATGATCGCCCAGCCGACGGCGAGGCAGGCCTCGTCGGTGCGTTCCTGCGACCACTGCTCGAATGTCGCTTGCGCCGCGCGGGCGCGCTGGACGAGCGCGGCGACCGTTGCCGCGGCGGATGTCGGGGTGGTCGTGTCGGGGGCCATGCGGGTTTCTCCTCCAGCGCCGAATTGTATGCCACGGCGTGCGGGACGGTTTGAAGCCGGTAGACTGCCATCGACGACCCATCGATCACGCTAGAGGAGCGATGCATGAGAACCATCTCCGTCCCCCGCTTCGGCGGGCCCGAAGTGCTCGAAGCGATGGACCGTCCGCAGCCCGTGCCGGGGGCGGGCGAGGTGCTGGTGAAGCTCGAGTACGCCGGCATCAATTTCATCGACGTCTACATGCGGAGCGGCTTCTACGCGAAATCGCACACCTACCAGACGCCGCTGCCAATGACGATCGGCATGGAAGGCGGCGGCACGGTCGCGGGTCTCGGCGACGGCGTTACCGGCCTGGCCGTTGGTGACCGCGTGTCTTACGCCCCTTTTCGCGGCGCGTATGCGGAATATGCGGCCGTGCCCGCCTGGCGTCTGGTCAAGGTGCCGGCGACGGTGCCGATGGACGCCGCGGTCGCGCTGATGCTGCAGGGCTATACGGCGCACTACCTGTCGCATGCCTGTTTTCCGCTGGCCGCAGGCCAGACCTGCCTCGTGCACGCGGGGGCGGGCGGCGTCGGGCAGTTGTTGATCCAGCTCGCGAAGATCCGCGGCGCGACCGTCATCGCAACGGTGGGTGCGCCGGACAAGGCCGCGATCGCGAAAGCGCGCGGGGCGGATCACGTCATCCTCTACCGGGACGTCGATTTCCGGGAGGCGGTGATGCGCATCACGGACGGTGCGGGCGTGCATGTGGTCTACGACGCGGTGGGCAAAGACACCATCGCGAAGAGCATCCGCAGCCTGCGCAAGCGCGGCCTGTGCGTGAACTACGGCGGGGCCTCCGGGTTGGTGCAGGCAGTGGAGCCGCTGGAGCTCGCGGAGGCCGGGTCGGTATTCTTTACGCGGCCCCATCTCGCCGACTACATCGCCACCCGCGAGGAGGTGCAGGCACGGGCGGACGACCTCTTCCGTTACTACGGAGAAGGCCGGCTCGAAGTTGCGATCGACCGTATGTATCCGCTTGCGTCGGCGGCGGACGCGCACCGGCATCTGGAAGCACGCGGCACGCGCGGCAAGCTGCTGCTAGAAATCTAGCGAGGTACAGGGTAGCGATTCGCCGCGGCTGGATGCTACACTCCGCGCCCGAAAAACCGGCATCGTGGTGAAGTCGAAATGGCAGAGATGAGCGAAAAAAAGCACGTCAAGTTCCCGGGCCGGCTGGTGATGATCGGCTTCGGTTCGGTCGGCCAGGGCACCTTGCCGCTGCTGCTGCGGCACATCGACATGCCGAAGGAACGCATTCGCATCCTCACCGGAGACACGCGCGGCATCGAGGAGGCCAAGCATTTCGGCATCAAGTTCACCGTCAAGCCGCTCACGCGCGAGAACTATCGCGCGGTGTTGGAGCCGCTGGTCAGCAAGGGCGATTTCCTGCTCAACCTGTCGGTCGAGGTGTCGAGCGTCGAGCTGATCGAGTTCTGCCACAAG
>CAZXNF010000509.1:0-2958 GCA_964641785.1 uncultured Streptomycetaceae bacterium
CGGCCGCCATCAGCTTCGCGGCGTTCTCGAAGGTTTTTTCCGGGCTGACCTGGAACGTGCCGAAGGGCATGTCGGCGATGACCATCGCGCGCTTCGAGCCGCGGGCAACGCAGGCGGTGTGATAGGCCATTTCCGCCAGCGTGACCGGCAGCGTGGTGTCGTGTCCCTGAATCACCATGCCGAGCGAATCGCCGATCAGCAACGTGTCAATGCCGGCCGTATCGAGCAGCGCGGCGAAGCTCGCGTCGTAAGCCGTGAGCATGGTGATCTTGTCGCCCTGCTCGGCCATCTTGCGGAGGTTGGCTATCGTGATGCGCATGATTTACTCCGATTCATTCGTTCGTTGTGCCGGCAAGACGTCGCTAGCAACAGGGCGAGAGACGATAGACGAGAGAGGATAGAAACCAGCCAAAACCAGCGCGACGGTTTTCGTCTCTTGTCTCTCGTCTCTCGTCTATCGTCTTTCCTTTTCCCTCGGCGCACTGACGGCGAGTCAATTACTCGCCCATGCTGAAGAACTCCCGCGCCCCGCGCATCGCGCGGACGCGCTCCAGCAGCAGGTCCAGGTCGACCGTGCCGTCGACGAAGTTCAGGTGGTCGGAATTGACGATCAGCACGGGCGCCGCGTCGTAATGATAGAAGAACTGGGCGTAGGACGCCGCCAGCCGCGCGAGATAGTCGTCGGGGATGCGCTTTTCGTAGTGGACGGCGCGGCGCTTGACGCGCTCCACCAGGGTTTCGACCGAGGCCTGCAGGTAAATGACGAGGTCGGGCACGGGCGCCTGTGGCTTAAGGCTGTCCCAGATGCGGCGGTAGAGCGCGAACTCGTCCTCGCCGAGGGTCAGCCGCGCGAACAGCATGTCCTTGTCGAGGATGAAATCGGCCACCGTGGTGCGCGAGAACAGGTCGCTCTGCGCGAGCGTTTCCACCTGCCGCGCGCGCTGGAAGAGGAAAGTGAGCTGCGTGGGCAGCGCGTAGCGCGCGGGATCTTCGTAGAAACGCGGCAGGAAGGGATTCGTTTCGGGTTCCTCCAGCAGCAACGCGGCCGCGTGGCGCTCGGCCAGCCGGCGCGCAAGGTTGGTTTTGCCGGCGCCGATCGGGCCCTCCACCACGATGTAGCGCAGTTTTGCCGGCAGCGCGCTCATGCGGCCGCCTCCGATGCCCTTACGCATCTAACAGTCCTGGAGTGTCGGCGTCTGGCGGCATTCGCCTGACCGGCGATCCCCCTGCGGGGGGCCCTCGCCGGGTGGCTCATACCGCCGCCTGTGCAATGCGCTTGATCCCGCTGGTATCGAGTCCCCGCACGAGATCGGCGGCACAGCCGTATCCGGGGATGTCCGTCTCCGGCGCGATCTCCACCAGCGGCACCAGCACGAAGGCGCGCTCGTGCAGACGCGCATGCGGAATCGTGAGGCCGGGTTCCTGCACGGTTTGACTGCCGTAGAGCAGGATGTCGAGATCGAGCGTGCGCGGCGCGTTGGCAAAGGTCCGGGTGCGGCCTTGTGTGCGCTCGAGTTCCAGCAGCGCATCGAGCAGCGCGCGCGGCGCGAGCGCCGTTTCGACGACGGCCACGGCGTTGATGAAGTCCGGCTGATCGGCGTAGCCCACCGGCGCGGTGCGGTAGAGCGAGGAGCGGGTGATGAGCCGGGTGGACGGCAGGCGGTCGAGGGCGCCGATGGCGGCCTCCACCGTCGCCGGAGCATCGCCGAGATTGGCACCGAGCGCGAGGACCGCGCGGACCGGCTCGGCCGCCATGGTCGTCAGCGCGGGTCAGTCCGCGGCGGCGGGCGCACCGCCCGCCGGGCCCTTGCCGCGGCGGCGCCGGCGACGCCCGCTGGGCGCGCCGCGGCCGGGTGCATCGGGGATGAGCATGGCCTGGCGCGCTTCGTTGGACGCTTCCTGGAAACGCGTCCACCAGTCACCAAGTTCGGCTGGCTGTTCGCCCGCCGTGCAGCGCAGCAGCAGAAAGTCGTACGCCGCACGGAAACGCGGGTGTTCGAGCAGCCGGAACGGCCGCGCGCCCGCGCGCTGCGGGAAACGCGACTGCAAGCTCCAGATTTCACGCATGTCCGCCGTCAGCCGGCGCGGGATGGCCATGCGCTCGACCTGCACGTCGATGGCCTTGTCCATCGCCTCCGCCAGCGCGGGCATCGTCTTCAGGCCGGCCGACTCGCCCTTGCGCCAGCCGGCCAGCACTTCCGGCCACAGCAGGGCGGCGAACAGGAAACCGGGAGACACGCCCTTGTCGGCGGCGATCCGCGCATCGGTATTCTTCAGCGCGGCGGTGACGAAGCGTTCGCCCTGCTCGGTGGCCAGCACGGCATCGAGCAGCGGCATCGGCGCGCCGTGCAGGCCCTCCTTGCGCAGGCGCGACACCGCGGCGACCGCATGGCCCGACAGCAGGAGCTTCAGCATCTCGTCGTGCAGACGCGAGGGCGGCACGTTCGCCAGCAGGCCGGCGAGCTGGCGGATGGGCTTGCGCGAGCGCGCCTCGATCTCCAGCCCGCGCGAAGCGGCGATGCGCACGGCGCGCAGCATGCGGACGGGGTCCTCGCGGTAGCGCGTTTCCGGATCGCCGATCAGGCGCAGTGTCTTCGCCTTGAGATCGGCGTAGCCGTCCACGTAGTCGATGATTTCCTCGCGCACCGGATCGTAGAACAGCGCGTTCAGCGTGAAGTCGCGGCGGCGCGCGTCCTCGGCCTGGGTGCCGAACACGTTGTCGCGGATCAGCCGCCCGTGTTCGTCGGTGGTCTGGGCGTCGCCGGCGGCGGTCGCATCGCCACGGAAGGTCGCGACTTCCACCATGTCCGCGCTGCACAGCACGTGCACGATGCGAAAGCGGCGGCCGATGATGCGCGAGCGCCGGAAGATGCCGCGCACCTGCTCCGGGGTCGCGGCGGTCGCCACGTCGAAGTCCTTGGGGGTCAGGCCCAGCACCAGGTCGCGCACCGCGCCGCC
>CAZXNF010000510.1:0-2946 GCA_964641785.1 uncultured Streptomycetaceae bacterium
CCGCTCGCTCGCCTTCCTCTACGGCTGGGCGCGCATGACGGTGATCGTGGCGGGCGGCAACCGGGACTTCGAAGTCGCCATCGACCAGCACTTCCAGCAGATCGAACTGAAGCCGTTGGTGGCGGGCGGGCCGGCGAAGGTGCTGTTGCCGAAGCTGCGCTACGACCAGATCAGCTTCACGCTGGTGCGCGACTTCGGGCTCCCGCAGGAGGTGCACTTCGAGTTCAGCGGCCGCGTGCGCGGCGATGTCATCAGCGGGCGCGTGCGCATCATCGGCGAGCGCGCGACCGGCAGCCGCTTCGAGAGCTGGGAAGCGCAGCGCGTGCAAAAGGGCGAGATTCGGGTTTCCGCGGCGGGCGCAGGGGCGCTCGCGCGGCTGAGTGTCATTGAGGGAGAAGGGCAATGAGAAGTGCGATGAAGACGGCAGCTCGGGCGTGCCTCGCGGCGCTGGCGTTCGCGGCAGGTTCCGCCGGCGCCCAGGAAGGCGCGGGCGACGTGGTGTACGTGCCCACCCCGCAGATCGTGGTCGAGACCATGCTGAACATGGCCAAGGTGGGTCCGAACGACTACGTCATCGACCTTGGCTCGGGCGACGGCCGCATGGTCATCACGGCGGCCAAGAAATACGGCGCGCGCGGCTACGGCGTCGACCTCGACCAGGTGCTGCTCAAATTGTCCAACGACACCGCGAAGGCGCAGGGCGTGGCTGACCGGGCGCAGTTCTTCGACCGCAACCTGTTCGAGACCGACCTGTCCCCCGCGACCGTCATCACCAGCTACCTGCTGCCCCAGATGAACGAGAAGCTGCGGCCCAAGATCCTCGATCTCAAGCCCGGCACGCGGGTCGTCGCCCACGACTATCACATGGGTGAATGGCAGCCTGACGAGCACACGCGGGTTTCCGTGCCGGAGAAAGTCGTCGGCCAGCCGGGCGTGAGCTACATCTACCTGTGGTATGTGCCGGCGCGTGTCGCCGGCCGCTGGCGTTCGGACGTGCCGATGTCGCCGCTCGGCGCGGCTACCGCGCCCTATGAGTTCAACCTGACCCAGGTCTTCCAGCGCATCGACGGCGGCGCACGCGTGGCGGGCCAGGATGTGAAGATCCGCGGCGCGGAACTGCGCGGCGACCAGATCGCGTTCACGCTCATCGGCCGCATCGGCGACCAGCCGAACCTGCGGCAGGACTTCCGCGGCAAGGTGACCGGCGACCAGATCGAAGGCACCGTCCGCATTGAAGGCGGCGGCAACACCCGCACCGTGCCCTGGCGCGCCACGCTCACCCAGCGCGGCGAGATGAAGCAGGGCGGGGCCGACACCCCGGCCCCGGCCGCCCGCAGCGCCGCCGCGCGATGAGCGCGCCCGCGAACGACGGCGCGGGAGCCCCGCGCCAGACGCTGTCGCTGTTCGACGCGATCACCATGATCGTCGGCCTGATCGTCGGCGCCGGCATCTTCGGTACGCCGGCGATCGTGGCCGGCGCGGTGCAGAGCGAAGGCATGCTGATCACTGTGTGGATCGCCGGCGGCGTGTTTTCTATCATCGGCGCGCTGTGCTACGCCGAACTGGCCACAGCTTTCCCTTCCGCGGGCGGCGAATACCACTTCATCCAGAAAGCCTACGGCCGCTCGCTCGCCTTCCTCTACGGCTGGGCGCGCATGACGGTGATCGTGGCGGGCTCGATCGCGATCTTCGCTTACCTGTTCGGCGATTATTTCTCGCGCGTGGTGAACCTCGGCGTCCACTCGTCGGCGCTCTGGGCCGCGTTCATCGTCGTCGTGCTGACGATGGTCAATTACGCCGGCATCCGCGAAGGCAAGACCACGCAGAATCTGTTCACGATCCTCGAAGTCGGCGGACTGGTGCTGATTGTCGTCGCCGGGCTGATCTTCGCACCCACGCCGGTGGCCGCACCGGCAGCGGAGGCGGCCGCTGCGGCGGGCTCGGGCCCCTGGTACATGGGCGCCGGGCTCGGCACGGCGATGCTGTTCGTGCTGTTCACCTATGGCGGCTGGAACGACGCTGCCTATATCTCGGCCGAGGTTCGCAACCCGCACCGCAACATGTCGCGCGCGCTGCTGTTTTCGATTGCGCTGGTCGCGCTGCTGTACGTGCTGGTCAACCTCGCCTACGTCAAGGGCCTCGGCTACGACGCCATGGCGCGTTCCGACGCGGTGGCGGCCGACCTGCTCAAGAACACCTGGGGCAGCGGCGGCGAGAAACTGATCTCGATCATGATCGCGATCGCCGCGTTGACGTCCGTCAACGGCTCGATGATCGTGGGTGCGCGCTCCAACTACGCGCTCGGCCGCGACTGGCCGCTGCTGCGCTACCTCGGCCGTTGGGACAGCGCCAGCGGCTCGCCGCGCAACGCCCTGCTGGTGCAGGGCGCGATCGCGTTGGCGCTGGTCGGCCTCGGCTCGATCCAGAAGTCCGGGTTCAAGGGCCTCGTTGAATATTCCCTGCCGGTGTTCTGGGGCTTCTTCATGCTGGTCGGCCTCTCGCTGTTCGTGCTGCGCATTCGCGAGCCCGACGCGCCCCGGCCGTTCAAGGTACCGGGCTATCCGGTGGTGCCGGCGGTCTTCGTCGCGGTCTGCGGCTATCTGCTCTATTCGAGCCTGGCGTTCCACGGCACGCACGCGCTGGTCGGCCTGACCGTGCTGGCGGTTGGCGCGGTGCTGCTGCTGTTCGCGCGCGGCAAGCGCTGAACCGGGGCGGCGCCGTGCGGTTCGTGACCGCCCTGCGCCCGTTGTTTTCCGCCTGGTGCGCGCTGCTCGCGCTGGGCTTGGCGCCCGCGTTCGCGCAGGTGCCGCTTACCGTCGGCGGCGTGCCTTACGTGCCGACGCCCTTCGCGGTGGCCGAGGCGATGCTGGAACTCGCCGCCACTGGGCCGCGCGACCTCGTGGTCGATCTCGGTGCGGGCGGCGGCCGCATACCGATCACCGCCGC
>CAZXNF010000511.1:0-2940 GCA_964641785.1 uncultured Streptomycetaceae bacterium
GAACAATGGCACCTGCTTCTCGCGCTCCACGCGGGGCGACTTCGGAATCGCCGACGCGGCAGGTTCTATCCGGATCGGCGCATGCTCGACGACCAGCTTCTGCTTGGTCACCTCGACAATTTCTTCCCGCTCCACGGACGCCGCAGCGCCGGCCCGGCGGTCCTGCCATTCACCCCAGCGGGCGCCGGTCCAGCCCCAGGCAAATTCCAGCCCACGCCCCACGCGCTCGATCACGGTCAGCCAGGACATGCCGCTGAACAGCGACCAGCCGATCGCCATCAGGGTCAGCAGGATCAGCGTGCCGCCGGTAAAGCCCGCGGCTGCCGTCATGGCCCGCGCCATCGCATCGCCCAGCATGCCGCCGGGCATCTGCGGGAGAACGGCCTTCAGGCTGTGCAGGCGCAGCGCCTCGAGGCCGCAGCTGGAAACCAGCAACACGCCAAATCCGACAGCGGCGGCGATAGTCGAACGACGGTCCGTCTCCGGCGTCGTTTCGATCCGGCGGAATGACCAAACCACGCCCGCCAGGCACAGGACCACCCACCACCAGGCGGACAGCCCGAAGACATGCAGCAATACATCGGCTAGCCAGGCGCCTGCCCGCCCGCCGGAATTAGCGACCTGCTCGGTCGCCACACTGTGCGACCAGCCCGGGTCTGACCGATGGAAGGTGTAGAGCACCAGCGCGAGGTAGGCCGCCAGCGCGAGCAGGGCCAGCCACCACGACTCGCGGAGGAGGGATTTGAGCTTGGGCGGGAGCGGATTGGGCGCTCCCGGCCGTGCGCTTCGGTCGGTGAACAGCATGGATATGGTCGGAACCGGCTGGAATTATAGCCGCTAGGACTCCCCTCCGTGCAATCAAGGGTTTAGCGTCATCTCACTAGACGACACTTGAGGTTCTGGTGGACCGGGCGTCAAAAGCGCGAAACCCCGCGCTTGGCGGGGTTTCGGAACCAAAAAAGCGAGTTTCAGGCGTTTATTTGACCAGGCACTCTCCGGCTTGACCGCCGCCGCGCAAGGCCGGTCCGACGCCCAGCATGAAAGGCAGGTCCGTCAAGTTGAGGCCGGGATCGCCCTGCAGGATCTGGAGCTTGCCGTCCCGGCCCATCGCGAACTGGCCTTCGCCGATGGTCACGCTCTCGCTACCGCTCTGCATGATGTAGCTGCCGGTGTACGTGGTGTGATACAGGCCGGGCTCGATCTTGCCGCTCGAGCTCGTCGTCCCTTCGCAACCGCTGCTGCATTCCAGCGTATCCCCGGAAGAACCGCGGATGCCGATCGTGGCCGTCTGCGTACCGATTTTGTAGGCGTCCTGGTTGCCACGCTTGCCCACAAGTCCCGTGACCGTTCGCAACCCGCCCTTCAGCAGACGGAAGAAAGCATTGTCGCCTTGCGGCTGGTCCTGCACAAACCGATAGTCCTCGATCTTCATCTGCGTGTTGGGACGCATCGTCATCGAGCTGCCATCGGTGAAATTGATCTGCGCGTAGCTGTCGCGCTGGGTAGAAAGAGTGTCGCCCGGTTGCACGTCTGACTTCTGCGCCAGGATGCGCATGCTGCCGTCGGGCCGTTGCACGGACAGCGTGCCGGAGAGATGCTGAACCTGCCCCGCGCCGCCGGCTGCGGGTGCCGCCGCGAGTGCGGTGGCAGGTGCTTGAGCTGCGGCGGTACCGGCCGCGAGCATCCACGCGGCTGCAAGCGCACTGCACATCCGCTTCAGCAAAAAACCGTTCCGTTCGTTCGTAAGATTCATGGCGCGTTCTCCTGACCGTCCTTGGCCGGCATGTATGTAGGGCAAGTTATGCCTGCCCCTAGACCAATACAAGTGAATTTTCCCGCAAAATCATCGACTTCTGTGATGGATGCCACGTTATATCCTACCGTTCATCGGCAAATACCCGGGGCTTTCTTGTCATCGTCCTTCTTCAGCTCATCGGGAAGGATGCCGAGGTCCACCGCGCGCTGACGCTCGCCGTTGATGAAGTTGATGGCGGAGAGCACCTGATCACTAAGTCCGGCAGCACCGTAGGTGATCAGCAGGGAACTGCCGAGGATCGCGGACGCACCGCCGGCGAAGAACCCGGTGGAGGTCAAGGGATCCCAGACAACGTTCTCGATCCCGTTGACGAAGTAGCCGCCGCTGGAGCGCAGCGGGAAGAGGATGTTGATCGTCGTGGCCAAGTTGGCCTCTATCTTCGCAGTGCCGGCATTGGCCGTCAGGTAGATGCCGCCGCCGACGGTCAGATCGACGTCCGGATCGCCGTAGATACGCGCGTTGCCACCCGCCATGCCACCGGTGACGTTGACGTTGTTGCCGATGATCCCGCTGAAGTTGCCGCCGGTGGAACGGAAATCCGCCGTGCCACCGGTGGAGACCACGTTCAGGTTGGATGCCAGCACCGATACCGTGCCGCCGGTCACCGTCGTGTTGGTGACGTTGAGATCGCCGGCCACCACGCTCAGTGCGCCGCCCACGGTCGTGTTGCTGCCGCTGAAATTGACAGCGGCGCCGCTGAAGCCCGTGTCGAACGCCGTGGTGTAACCGCTGACGGCGAGAATGCCGGCCGCGGCGAATATCGCATTGGCGTCGCCCGTCAACGCGCCGTTGACGTTCATGTTGCCGGCGGACTGAATCTGGTAGCCGCCGCCACTGTTGTTGAAGCTCGCCCCGCCCCCGCCGATGTTAAACGCGGCGGCCGTGCTGTAAACGTTGATGTCGCCTGAGCCGGTGTTGGTCGCGGAGAAACCCGAACCGCCGGAGTCCGTCAGCAGCGGCGCCGAGGCTGTCCCGATGCCGCTGACCGCGGTGAGATTCGTCAAACCACCCACGCTCATGGGGCCCGCCAGGCTCCAGGTGTTGAGGCTTCCCGCCGTGTTAACGGTCCGCTTCCCGCCCACATCCATCGCGCCCAACTGCAAGGGAGACGCGCTGGTGACGCT
>CAZXNF010000512.1:0-2925 GCA_964641785.1 uncultured Streptomycetaceae bacterium
GATGATGCGCTGGGCGAGGCCCTCAACGATGGCCGTCTTGCCCACGCCGGGCTCGCCGATCAGCACGGGGTTGTTCTTGGTGCGGCGCTGCAGGATCTGGATCGAGCGCCGGATCTCATCGTCGCGTCCGATCACCGGGTCGAGCTTGCCCTGGCGGGCGCGCTCGGTGAGGTCCACCGTGTATTTGTTGAGCGCCTCGCGCTGGCCCTCTGCCTCGGCACTGCCGACGCTTTCGCCGCCGCGCATGTCCGTAACGGCCTTCTCGATCGCCGGACGCGCACCGCCGTGCTGCTTCAGCAGGCGCCCGGTCTCGCCCTTGTCGCCGGCCAGCGCGAGCAGGAACAGTTCGGATGCAACGTACTGGTCGCCGCGCTTCTGCGCTTCCTTGTCGGTCAGGTTCAGCAAGTTGGTGAGGTCACGCCCCACGCTGACCTCGCCACCGCCGCCCTCCACTTTGGGCAGGCGGCGGATGGCATCTTTCAGCGCGGCCTTGAGCGCCGCGACGTTGACACCGGCGCGCGCCGCGAGCGATGCGGTGGCGCCATCGTCCTGGTCAAGCAGTGCCGCCAGCAGGTGCTGGGGCTCGATGGTGGGATTGTCGTGTCCCACCGCCAGGCTCTGCGCGTCAGAGAAGGCCTGCTGAAATTTGGTCGTGAACTTGTCGAATCGCATGGGGCAACATCCTTAAAGAATGCAGGGAAATGCGGGTTTCCCGTGCAATTTCAAGTGCTTTGGCTGCCACCCCCGCGGCAGAAGCGTCACAAGTCCCGAACAATCAATGGCTTGTCAGGTTGCTTTGCCGGTCCGCGTTCTCTAGTATGGCCATATGAGCATCAACGACCCCCGCACCCCGCAGCCCTTGCGTCCCCTTTCGAACAACTGGCGGCAGCGGCTGGTTCGCGCCAGCCCTCTGGCGCGCGACATGGCCATCATCATGCTGGTGAAGGCGGGTGCGCTCGCCCTGCTCTGCTGGGCGTTCTTTGCGTCTCCTTTCGGGCGCCAGCCCGGCCTCGAGCAAAAAGGCGCGGACCGCCAGTGGCTCACGGTACCGCCGTCCGGCGACGCCGCCCGCGCCACCCGCTAGGCGGCGCGCTTTCCTCTTAACGCTTAACGCTTCGCCCCGGGCGCCGCTCAGGCCGCGCCGAGTGCCGTTTCTTCGGTTGCTTCGTCGAATGACGGTGCCGTCTGCCGGTCGGCAGGCGCCTGCGCGATCAGTGCGCGCACATGGTCCAGGAGTATCTGTTCCTGGTAGGGCTTGCCCAGGAACACGTTGGCACCGAGCGACAAGGCCAGACGGCGATGCTTGTCCGCGGTGCGGGATGTCACCACGACAATGGGCACTTTCGCCAGCCGCGGCATGGCCCGCACACTGCGGATGAGGTCGAAGCCGTCCATGCGCGGCATCTCCAGGTCCACGACCATCAGTGCAGGCGTCGCACCGCCCAGTTTCTCCAACGCGTCCACGCCGTCCTTGGCCACGACCACGCGCCAGCCCTCCCGGGTCAACAGGCGGCCGGTGATCGTGCGCACCGTGAGCGAGTCGTCCACCACCATGATTTCGGGCTGGGCCTCCAGTACCGCTGCCGCCGCCGGCGCACGGGCCGGTGCCGCGGGCATGCGCGCCAGCAGGGTCAGCGGGTGCACGATCAGCACCACCCGCCCATCCGCGAGCACTGTCCCGCCGCTGATCCACGGCAATCCCGCGAGTTGGGGCCCCAGGCTCTTGACGACGAATTCGGCGTCGCCCAGCACCCGCTCGACATGCAGCGCCACGCGCGTGTTGCGGCTCTTCAGCAGCAGCATTGAGGTATAGCCGGTGCTGCCGGCCGCCACGTCCTGCGCATCATCAAAGAGGCGGGGCAGATCACGGACGGGGTAGTGCTCGCCCGCCCACTCCACCGTGCCGGCGGCATACAGCGCACCCGCTTCGTCCGCCCGCACTTCCTTGACCAGTTGCACCAGCGAGGTCGGCACCACGACAGCGTGTGCGCCGGCCACCACATGCAGACCCTGCACGACCGCGAGTGAAATCGGCAGCGTCAGGGTAAACACGGTGCCCGCGCCCGGACGGCTCTCGACGTCGACGCGGCCGCCGATGGCGGCAATCTCGGCCCTGACCGCATCCAGGCCGACCCCGCGGCCCGCGCTTTCCGTCAGGGCGGCGGCCGTGGTGAAACCGGGCGTGAAGATCAGCGCGGCCAGCCGGGTGCCCTCAACCTGCTCGCCGGGCGCCAGCAGTCCCTCCGCCCTTGCGCGCCCGATGATGGCCTCCAGATCGAGGCCGCCGCCATCGTCTTCGATGCCGATCACCACCTCGCCGGCTTCCTGGCGCACTTCCACGCTCAGGTTGCCCTCCGGGGCCTTGCCCGCCGCCACGCGCGCTGCGGGCGTTTCCAGCCCGTGCACGACGGCGTTGCGCAGCAGGTGCTCGACCGGGGCGCCGATACGCTCCATGACGCCGCGATCGATCTGGACGTCTCCCCCGCGCACGGCCAGATGCGCGCGCCGGCCGCATTCCAGCGCCGTCTGCCGCACCACCCGGTACATACGCTCGGCCTGACTCGAAAACGGCATGGTGCGCGCACGCATGAGGTCTTCCTGCAGCTCGCGGTTCATGCGGAGTTGCTGCCGCAGGGCGGTGTCCGCGTCGTCCACATTGGCCAGCAGTCCCTGCTGCACGCTGGTGATGTCGTGCAGGCTTTCCAGCATCAGGCGGGTCAACTCCTGCAAGCGCGTATACCGGTCGAACTCCAGTGGATCGAAGGTCTCGCGGTGCTCCTGCACCAGTGACAGGCGCGCCTGCAACTGGCTTTCGGCCTGCAGCTCGGTCTCCCGCACCTGCGCGCGCAGACGCTCGACCCCGTCCGCCAGATCGAGCAGCGCCCCCTTGACGCTGCCGACCTCGCGCTCGATGCGGCTCCGCGC
>CAZXNF010000513.1:0-2924 GCA_964641785.1 uncultured Streptomycetaceae bacterium
AGCTTGCCCTCGGCCAGATCGTCGCCGAGGTTCTTGCCGATCGCCCGTGCAGCGCCCGAGTAGTCGAGCACGTCGTCGATCAGTTGAAAGGCCGACCCAAGGTGCATGCCGTACACCGCCATCGCCTCCTCCTGCGCGGGGCTGCCGCCGCCGAGGATGGCGCCCAGCCGGGTGGCCGCTTCGAACAACTTTGCGGTCTTGCGCCGGATGACCTCCAGATAGCGCGTTTCGTCGGTATCCGCGTCGTGAACGTTCATCAGTTGCATCACCTCGCCCTCGGCGATGGTGTTGGTCGCCTCCGCCAGCACCTGCATGACCCGCATGCTGTCGGTCTCCACCATCATCTGGAAGGCGCGCGAATAGACGAAATCCCCGACCAGCACCGCCGCTGCATTGCCGTACAGCGCGTTGGCGGTGGCCTGCCCGCGGCGCAGGTCCGAGGCATCCACCACGTCGTCATGCAGCAACGTGGCGGTGTGGATGAACTCCACCACCGCCGCCAGCTGATGATGCTGGGTGCCGCGGTAGCCGAAGGCTCCCGCGGACAGCAACACCAGGGACGGGCGCAGCCGCTTGCCCCCGCCGGCGATGATGTATTCGGCGACCTGCCGGACCAGAGCAACGTCGGAATCGAGCCGGTGCCGGATGACGGCATCCACGGCCCGCAGGTCGTCGGCAATGACTGCGCGGAGAGCTTCGGGGGACATGACGGGAAAAACCTGAATGTTATCAAACCTCTGGAACGGACCTCGCACCCCAAGCCGGGCGCCGGGCGACCGGACGACGCGTGAGCCCTTGTTTTGACTCGAAAAACCGTTCTCGTCTATAATCCTCGGCTTTTCCGGATTCGGAGTTTCGCATGTACGCGGTCGTCAAAACCGGTGGCAAACAGTACCGGGTCGCTTCGGGCGACAAACTGAAAGTGGAAACGCTGGTCGCCGACATCGGCGCCGAGGTCGTGCTGGGCGACGTGCTGATGGTCGCCGACGGCGACAAGGTCACGGTCGGTGCGCCGCTACTCGAAGGCGCCTCGGTCAAGGCCAAGGTGGTGGCGCACGGTCGCGGCGACAAAGTGCACATCTTCAAAATGCGCCGCCGCAAGCACTACCGCAAATCACAGGGTCACCGGCAAAACTACACCGAGATCGAGATTCTCGGCATCCAGGCCTAAGGAAGCGAAGCGTCATGGCACACAAGAAAGCAGGCGGCAGCTCCCGTAACGGACGCGATTCGAACGCGAAGCGCCTCGGCGTCAAAGCCTACGGCGGCGAACTGATTGAAGCCGGCAGCATCATCGTCCGCCAGCGCGGCACGCAGGTGCACCCGGGCCTCAATGTCGGCGTCGGCCGCGACCATACCTTGTTCAGCTACGTCACCGGTCATGTGCTGTTTGGCATCCAGGGCGCCAACAAACGCCGGATCGTCAGTGTGATCCCGGCCGCAGCCGCCTGACCCGCGCCCGCGCCCGAACGAAAGCCCTGCGCGAGCAGGGCTTTTTTGTTTGTGCTCACCTCGCCACGGTCCCCTCATGAAATTCATCGACGAAGCCACCATCGAACTCCACTCCGGCAAGGGCGGTGATGGCGCCGTCTCGTTCCGGCGCGAGAAGTTCGTGCCCCGGGGCGGCCCCGACGGCGGCGATGGCGGGCGCGGCGGCAGCATCCGCGCCACCGCCGACCGCAACATCAACACCCTCGTCGACTACCGGTTCGCGCGCATCCACCGGGCCAAGAATGGCGAAAAGGGCCATGGCTCGGACTGCAACGGCCGCGGGGCCGAGGACATCATGCTACGGGTGCCGGTGGGTACCGTCGTCACGGACCTGGAAACCGGCGAAATGGTGGCCGACATGGCCACGCACGAACAGGTCGAACTCCTCGCCAAGGGCGGCGACGGGGGCATGGGCAATCTCAACTTCAAGTCGAGCGTCAACCGCGCGCCGCGCCAGTTCACGCCCGGCGGCGCGGGCGAATCGCGGCGGCTGAAACTCGAACTCAAGGTGCTGGCAGACGTGGGCCTGCTGGGCCTGCCGAACGCCGGAAAATCCACCTTCATCCGTGCGGTGTCGGCGGCGCGCCCCAAGGTGGCGGACTATCCGTTCACCACCCTGCAGCCGAATCTCGGCGTGGTGCGCGTGGACGACAACCGCAGCTTCGTGGTCGCCGATATTCCCGGCCTGATCGAAGGCGCCGCCGAAGGCGCCGGCCTGGGCCACCAGTTCCTGCGCCACCTGCAGCGCACGCGTTTGCTGTTGCACATCGTCGATCTCGCGCCCTTCGACGACAGTACCGATCCGGTGGCGGAGGCGCGCGCCATCGTGGGTGAATTGCGCAAATACGACGAGACGCTCTATCAAAAACCGCGCTGGCTCGTGCTGAACAAGATGGACCTCATCGACGAAGCCGAGCGCGCAAAACGCGTGCGCGCCTTCTGCAAGGCCTACGGCTGGAAAGGCGAGTCGTTCATCATCTCCGCGCTGACCGGCGAAGGCTGCCGAGAACTCTCGTTCCGCATCATGGAGCACCTGCAGCACCCGCCGGTCGTCGCGGCCAAACCCCGCAAAACCACGCGCCCTGCCGACGCCCCCGCACCCAGGCGCAGCACCAAGTCCCCGGCCCGCAAACGCGCGGTGAAATCCGCGTCTGGCAAATGAACGCCGCCCGGCCCGCGCTCGCCAGCGCCAGCCGGCTGGTGGTCAAGGTCGGCTCCAGCCTCGTCACCAACCGCGGCCAGGGGCTGGACCGCGAGGCGCTCGCGCGCTGGGCCCGGCAGATCGCGGAGATCCGCCGCGAGAACCGGGAGATCGTGCTGGTGTCGAGCGGCGCCGTGGCCGAAGGCATGCAGCGCCTGGGCTGGAAAAAACGCCCGCACGCCGTGCATGACCTGCAGGCCGCGGCCGCGGCCGGCCAGATGGGGCTGATCCA
>CAZXNF010000514.1:0-2918 GCA_964641785.1 uncultured Streptomycetaceae bacterium
CGCGATCCATTCCGAGCGCACGAGGCCGTCGCCGTGCTCGCCGGAGAAAGCGCCCTTGTATGCCTTGACCAGCTCGGCGGCTTCCTCGGCGATCGCACGCATCTTCTGCGCGCCGTCATCGCGCATGTTGAGGATGGGACGCACGTGCAGCGTGCCGACGGAGGCATGCGCGTACCAGGTGCCGCGCGTGCCGTGCTTCTCGAACACGCGCGTGAGGCGGTCGGTGTATTCCGCCAGATGTTCCAGCGGCACCGCGCAGTCTTCGATGAAGGATACGGGTTTGCCATCGCCCTTCATCGACATCATGATGTTGAGGCCCGCCTTGCGCACTTCCCAGAAGTCGCGCTGCACGGCCAGGTCGATCACTTCGACCACGCTGCCGGGCAGGCCAAAGTCGGCCATCAGTTCGACGAGCTGCTTCAGCTTCGCAAGCTGCTCGTCGCGGTTCTCGCCGGCGAACTCGACCAGGAGGATCGCCTCCGGATCACCTTTCACGCATTGGTCCACGATGGGCCTGAACGCGGGATTGGAACGCGCGAGCCCGATCATCGTGCGGTCCACCAGTTCCACGGCCACCGGCTTCAGCTTCACGATCTGCTGCGGCGCCTCCATGGCGCGGAAGAAGGTCGGGAAATGACAGATGCCGAGCGTCTTGTGCTTGGGCAGCGGCGACAGGTTGAGGTGCAGCCGTTTCGAATAAGCGAGCGTGCCTTCGGAACCGACCAGCAGGTGCGCCATGTTGAACGCGGGCGCGGCCAGCATGTCGAGGTTGTAACCGGCAACTTTGCGCAGCACCTTCGGATAGCGGTGCTCGATTTCTTCGGCTTCGCGCACGACGATGCCGCGAATCTTCTGCACCAGCTTGCGGTAGCCCGACGGGCCGCCAAGTTGCGACAGGTCCGCGGGTACATCACCGAACGCATACTCCGCCCCGTCGGCCATCACCGCTTCGATGCCGGCGACGTTGTGCACCATGTTGCCGTATTGAATGGAGCGCGAGCCGCAGGAGTTGTTGCCGGCCATGCCGCCGAGCGTCGCCTGCGCGCTGGTGGACACGTCCACCGGGTACCACAGGCCGTGCGGTTTCAAGTAAGCATTCAGGTGATCCAGCACCATGCCGGGCTGGACCACGGCAAGCTTGCTGTCCTTGTCGAAGCTGACAAGCTGGTTCAGGTATTTCGAGTTGTCGATGATCAATGCCGCACCGACCGTCTGCCCGCACTGTGACGTGCCGCCGCCGCGCGGGAGCACCGGGATGCCCTCCTCGACGGCGATCTGCAGCGCGACCTGCGCGTCACGTTCGGTCTTGGGTACGACGACGCCGACCGGCTCGATCTGGTAGATGGACGCGTCGGTCGAATAACGGCCGCGCGAGGCGGCGTCGAACAGGACTTCGCCTTCGAGCTCGCGTTTCAGGCGCTGCGCAAGCGCGCTGTCACCGACGCGGGGATGAAACTGGACCGGGAAGGCGGGAACGGGCGCGTTCATGAGGAGGCCGTCACAGTCTGCGACAGCAGCGCTTCCATGACGACCACCAGCTTGTGCGCGAGGTGGTCCTGCAGCAATTGTTTGAGACGGGGCGCATCGCGTGTGGTGACGGCTTCCAGCATTTGTTCATGCTCGGCGATCGCGCGCGCCCAGCGGTCGGCCGACAGGTTTGCCAGGTAGCGGGCGCGCCGCACATGAGCATTCAGTTGCGCGTAGGTCTGCGCCAGCGCGAGATTGCCGCCGGACTCCACGATCTTGCGATGGATCGCCTGGTTACAGCGGAAGTAGCCTTCGCGCTCGCCCCGCTTGAAGTGAGCAACCATCTGGTAATGCAGGCCGCGGATGTCGTCGAGATCGGCCTCGCTGGCGTTGCGGCAGGCGAGTTCGCCAGCCAACGCTTCCAGCGCGCCCATCACCACGAAGATCTGCTTGACGCGCTCGGCGTCGAGCGTAGCGACCACGGCACCGCGGTTCGGCAGCAGTTCGACCAGGCCCTCGCTCGCCAGCGCCTTCAGTGCCTCGCGCAGTGGCGTGCGCGACACGCCGAGCTCGCCGCACAGCACGCGTTCGTTCAACTTGGTGCCCGGCGTAAGGTCGCCGTGGATCATGCGGTCGCGCAGCCGCTCGACCAGATCGCCGTGCAGGATGGGCGCGGACGGCAGCGCCGCAGGTGACGGCTTGCCGGCTCGCGCAACCGCAACCGCAACCGCAAGCATAGGGACCGGGAGAGGATTCAGCATTTGCATGCATAATATCCAGAAAAACTAGTTGCGGCAATACAATCAATATATTGATTAATAACAATTAATATACAGCGCGCCATGCTGTTCAATATTTTGCATGCAAAACATTGCCTCCGTCTCTACGCGGCGTTACCATCGCTCCCTGCCCCTACTGCTGCCCCTCAAGGAGAACTTCATGGCCCTGCATACCGGACGCCACTTTCTGCAGATTCCCGGTCCGACCAACGTGCCCGACCGCGTGCTGCGTGCCATCGACAGCGCGACGATCGACCATCGCGGACCCGAGTTCCAGCAACTGGGGCAGACCGTGCTCGCAGGGCTGAAGCCCGTGTTCAAGACGAAGGGCACGGTCGTGATCTTTCCGGCGTCCGGCACCGGCGCGTGGGAGGCGGCGTTGGTCAACACGCTGTCGCCCGGCGACAAGGTGTTGATGGCTGAAACCGGCCACTTCGCCACGTTGTGGGAGGGCATGGCGAAACGGCTCGGCCTCGTCCCCGACTTCATTCCGGGCGACTGGCGTCGCGGCGCCGATCCCGCTGCGATTGAAGCAAAACTCGCGGCCGACAAGGGCCATACGATCAAGGCCGTGTGCGTGGTGCACAACGAAACCTCCACCGGTGCGACCTCACGCATCGGCGAAATCCGCAAAGCCATCGATCGCACGAAACACCCCGCGCTCTATATGGT
>CAZXNF010000515.1:0-2917 GCA_964641785.1 uncultured Streptomycetaceae bacterium
GTACCAGGACGAGTCGACGAAGGTGTCCATCGTGTCCGTTTCCCGTTTCGCCGGCTTGCCGCATTTCGGGCAGGCGCAGTTCACAAAGTCGGCGCGTTTCGCGAGCGGGTTACCGCTGCCGTCGGGCACGCAGTCTTCCGGCAGGACGACCGGCAACTGGTCGTCGGGGACGGGCACGTCGCCGCAGCCGGCGCAGTGAATGATGGGGATGGGCGTGCCCCAGTAGCGCTGGCGCGAGACGCCCCAGTCGCGCAGCCGCCACATGGTTTTCTTTTCGCCGAGGTTCTTCGCGGCGAGGTCAGCGGCGATGGCGTCCACGGCTTCTTCGTGGCTCATCCCGTTGTACTTGCCGGAGTTAACGACAAGTACATCATCTTTGGATTTCGAGGCGTACCACGATTTCCATTGTTTGTCGTTGAAGTGCAAGCCCGGGTATTCGGTGCGAGGGAATTTTTGTTTCAGCTCGTCGTTGTAAACGAGGATGTTCTCCAGCACCTGCTTTATTGGCAATCCGTACGTGTTGGCAAACTCGAAATCCCGCTCGTCATGCGCGGGCACGGCCATCACGGCGCCGTCGCCGTAGCCCATCAGCACATAGTTGCCGACCCACACCTCGACTTTGTCGCCGGTGAGCGGGTGCGTGACGAAGATCCCGGTTTGCATCCCCTTCTTTTCCATCGTCGCCATGTCGGCTTCGATGACCGAGCCGCGCTTGCATTCGTCGATAAAGGCGGCGAGGTTCGGATTGTTTTTTGCGGCGGCAGTCGCCAGCGGATGTTCGGCCGCCACCGCGCAGAAGGTGACGCCCATGATGGTGTCGGCGCGGGTGGTGAACACCCAGAGTTTGTCTGGGAACGCAGTGCTGCCCCCACCTCCCACGCCTCCCCCGCTCGCAGGGGAGGAGAGCGTCGTGCCGCCTGTGGCGGGCCAAACGATCGGAAACGCGAAGCGCACGCCGTACGATTTGCCGATCCAGTTCGCCTGCATCGTCTTCACGCGCTCGGGCCAGCCGGGCAGAGTGTCGAGCGCGGACAACAGTTCGTCGGCGTACTGCGTGATACCGAGGTAGTAGCCGGGGATTTCGCGTTTCTCCACAACGGCGCCCGTGCGCCAGCCGCGGCCGTCGATCACCTGCTCGTTGGCCAGCACGGTTTGATCCACCGGGTCCCAATTAACGACCTGGGTTTTCTTGTAGGCGATGCCCTTTTCGAGCATGCGCAGGAACAGCCACTGGTTCCAGCGGTAATACTCCGGCTTGCAGGTGGCGAGTTCGCGTTCCCAGTCGAGCGCGAAGCCCAGCGCCTGCAACTGCTTCTTCATGTAGGCGATGTTGTCGTAGGTCCATTGCGCGGGCGGTACCTTGTTTGCCATCGCCGCGTTCTCGGCGGGCAGGCCGAAGGCATCCCAGCCCATCGGCTGCAGCACGTTGTAGCCGCGCATGCGGTGGTAACGCGTCAGCACGTCGCCGATCGTGTAATTGCGCACGTGGCCCATGTGCAGTTTCCCGGACGGATACGGGAACATGGACAGGCAGTAGTACTTGGGCTTGCCGGTTTCTTCGCGCGCGCGGAAAGCGCCGCTCGCGTCCCAGAACTGGCGGGCTTCCTGCTCGATGACGTGGGGGTTATATTTCGCCTGCATAAACAGCGGGATGCGTGAACCTTGGAGAGGCCGGCGAGCGCCGGAAAAAAGACCGCGCATTATACTCGCGGCGTCCATGGCGTTGCCCTGCGCCTCCGAGCGGCGCATCCACCCTGCGCCTCCGAGCGGCGCATCCACAACGGCGCAGTACCGCGTATAACGCGGCGAGAGCCATCCAAATGGAGAACGTGATGAAACGCACAATCCGCATGTGGGCCCTGGCGCTGCTGCTGGTGGCGCCTTGGGTGCAGGCCGCCAGCCTGCTGACCGTCGAGGGCGTGCAGGCCCCCGCGTGGGTCGAGCGCGACGGGCAGCGCCAACCCCTGGCCGCCGGCATGGCGCTGCGCAACGGCGACCAGGTGGTGACCGGCAATGCCGCCCGCGCGTTGCTCCGGCTGAGCGACGGCAGCACCATCAAGCTGGGCGAGAACGGCCGCTTGGCACTCGCCGATCTCGGCAGCCAGCGCGGCACGACCGCCAAGCAACTGGTCACGGCCTCGCTCGATGTGCTGGCCGGCGCCTTCCGTTTCACCACCACCGCGCTCTACAAGTTTCGCGGCGAGCGCGACGTCAAGGTCAAGATCGTGACGGTGACCGCCGGCATCCGCGGCACGGACGTGTGGGGCAAGGCGGCCGCCGACCGCGACATCGTGTGTCTGATCGAAGGCAAGATCGCCGTCACGCGCGGGGCGGACAGTTTCACCATGGACGAACCGCTGTCCTTCTTCATCGCCCCCAAGAACGCGCCGGCGCTGCCGGTGTCGCGGGTGTCCAACGAACAGCTCGCCCAGTGGGCGCTGGAAACAGATATCCCGGCCGGCGGCGGCGCGGCGCGCAAGGGCGGTGCGTGGCGCGTCCTGGCGGTGACGCACACCGAACAGGACCAGGCGCTGCTGGCACTGGGGGAGCTGCGGGGCCTGGGTTTTGCCTCGGACATCCGCACGACGAAAACGGAGACCGGCGCCACCTACGTGGTGCGCATCAGCCAACTGGCAAACCAGAAGGATGCCGAAGCCGTGGCGGCGAGGATCAAAGCGCTGGGCTTTGTGGAAGCCAAAGCGTCGCGCTGAACGTAGCGGTGCGGAGAAACGGCCGGCATTGCCGGCCGTTTTCGTTTGTCGCGTCGGCGGTCGCTTATAATCCGCCGCTGCAATGACGCATGCCTTTCTCCAGGGACTCAACCCCCCGCAACTCGAAGCCGTCACGCTGCCCCACCAGTCCGCGCTGATCCTCGCCGGCGCCGGCAGCGGCAAGACCCGCGTGCTGACCACGCGCA
>CAZXNF010000516.1:0-2909 GCA_964641785.1 uncultured Streptomycetaceae bacterium
CGGGCGCATCACCCTCGTCGGCAAAGTCATCTGCGGTGCGCGCGAAGCGGTAGATGACGCTGACCGGGTGCCGCAGGCGCGCCGGCAGCAGCCAGGACGCGACCGGGAAATTCTCGTAGTGGTCGACCGGCAGGGGAGCCGTGGTGGGCATCGGAAGGCGGGGACGGCGGGCAGGTGGATCGGCGGGGCAGATACGCGCCAGCCACGTCGCCAAGCGCGCTATTTGAAGCGCACGAATTATATTACAATCAAGCAGTTGCGAAACTGGTTGGCGGACGTCTTGAAGACGCCTTCATAATCGGCCGCGACCAGTGCAGGACAGTGGCGGCGAAAGTGGCGGAATTGGTAGACGCACCAGGTTTAGGTCCTGGCGCCGCGAGGCGTGTGGGTTCGAGTCCCTCCTTTCGCACCAGACTGGCACACCGCATTTACCCTACGGGACAGACGACACGGACATGGCAGCAAACGTAGAAAACCTGAGCGGCCTCGAGCGGCGGCTCACCATCAGCGTACCGCGGGCGGAGATCGACTCCGAAGTGGAAACGCGCCTCAAGAAACTCGCGCGCGATGTGCGCCTGTCCGGGTTCCGCCCCGGCAAGGTCCCGCTCAAGGTCGTGGCGCAGCAATACGGCGACCAGGTCCGCCGCGAAGTGCTGGGTGACGCGCTCCAGAAGAACTTCTCCGAGGCGGTGCAGACCCAGAACCTGAAGGTGGCCGGCTATCCGCGCTTCGAACCGCCGAAGGACGACGCGGGCGATGCCGTGCAGGCCAGTGCGACTTTCGAGATCTATCCCGATGTGCGGCTCGGCACCTTGGCGCAAAGCACGATCGTGCGCCCCCAGGTGACGGTGGGCGACGCCGAGGTGGACAAGACCCTCGACATCATGCGCAAGCAGCGCGCGACCTACGAAACGGTGGCGCGTGCCGCGCAGGCCGGCGACCAGGTCAACATCGATTTCGCCGGCACCATCGACGGCGTGGCCTTCGACGGCGGCACGGCCGCGGGGCAGGCCATCGTTCTGGGCGAGGGCCGGCTGCTGCCGGACTTTGAAAAGCACCTCCTGGGGGCCAGCGCGAGCGACGCGCGGGGCTTCGACGTCAAATTCCCGGACGACTACGGCGGCCAGTCCGTCGCGGGCAAGACAGCGCATTTCGAGGTCAAGGTGAACACCGTGGGCCAGCCGAACCTGCCGCCGGTGGACGCCGATTTCGCCCGTACGCTGGGCGTGGAAGACGGCGATCTGGCCAAAATGCGGGCCGAGATCAAGGCGAACCTGGAACGCGAGGTCGTCGGGCGCGTCAAACAGAGGGTGCGGGAACAGACGATGCAGATGCTCGTCGACACCACGCAGGTGGAAGTGCCGAAGTCGCTGGTGGAGATGGAGGCCGACCGCATAGCGCAGGCCATGCGGCAAGACCTCTCGACGCGCGGGGTCAAGGTCGACAACATGCCGTTTCCGCCGGATGCGTTCACCGCGCAGGCGGAGCGCCGGGTGCGCCTTGGCTTGATTCTTGCTGAACTCGTGAGGGTCAACGGACTGCAGGCGAAGCCCGAACAGGTCAAGGTTGCGGTGGAAGAACTGGCGCAAAGCTACGAACATCCGCAGGAAGTCGTAAAGTGGCATTACCAGTCTCCCGACCGCCTCCGCGACGTGGAGTCCGGCGTGGTGGAGGAGAATGTCGTGCAGTGGGTGCTGTCCGCCGCGAAAGTGGACGACAAAGCGGTGCCGTTTGACGAACTGATGGGACGGAACTGAACCGATGAGCGCTACCATGGAACCGCAGGGCCTCGGCATGATCCCGATGGTGATCGAGCAGTCGGGGCGCGGGGAACGGGCCTACGACATCTACTCGCGCCTGCTGAAGGAGCGCGTGGTCTTCCTGGTCGGCCCGGTGAACGAGGTGACGGCCAACCTGATCGTGGCCCAGTTGCTGTTCCTGGAGTCCGAGAACCCGGACAAAGACATCTCCTTCTATATCAACTCCCCCGGTGGCTCGGTGTCTGCGGGGCTGGCGATCTACGACACTATGCAGTTCGTCAAGCCCGATGTGTCCACCCTCTGCATCGGGCAGGCGGCGAGCATGGGCGCACTGCTGCTGGCGGCCGGCGCCAAAGGCAAGCGCTTCGCGCTGCCCAATTCGCGGGTCATGATTCACCAGCCGATGGGCGGCTTCCAGGGCCAGGCCTCGGACATCGAGATCCACGCCAAGGAAATCCTCTTCCTCAAGGGCCGGCTGAACGACATCATGGCCAAGCACTCGGGACAGAAAATCGAGTCCATCGAGCGCGATACCGACCGCGACAATTTCCTGTCCAGCGAGCAGGCCGTCAACTACGGCCTCCTGGACAAGGTGCTGTCGCGCCGGACGGAAAACGCGGCCTAGACCACTAGACCACAGCCAGGGCAACTGTCGTATCATTGGTGGCAAGGCGTTCCTACCCACTTACTCCACGCACTCCATTACTGTCCACTGAACCCGATGTCGGAAAAAGCCGGCGGCGAAAAACTCCTCTACTGCTCCTTCTGCGGAAAGAGCCAGCACGAGGTGCGCAAGCTCATTGCAGGGCCATCGGTCTTCATTTGCGACGAGTGCATCGAGCTGTGCAACGACATCATCCGGGAGGAAACCCAGGGTGATCAGGGTACCAAGGGCGTCAAGTCGGACCTGCCGGTCCCGATGGAGATCCGATCCATCCTCGACCAGTACGTCATCGGCCAGGACACGGCCAAGAAAATCCTGTCTGTAGCGGTGTACAACCACTACAAGCGCCTGAAGAACATGGCCAAGAACGACGAAGTCGAACTGGCCAAGTCCAACATCCTGCTGATCGGACCCACGGGCTCGGGCAAGACGCTGCTCGCGCAGACGCTGGCGCGGCTCCTCAATGTTCCCTTCGTGATGGCGGA
>CAZXNF010000517.1:0-2894 GCA_964641785.1 uncultured Streptomycetaceae bacterium
GTCCTGCAGCGACACCTCGCGGTCCTTGATCGCCACCATGCCGTGGGAATTGAGGCTCCTGATGTGGCTGCCCGCGATGCCGGTGTAGACCTCGCGGATCTTGCGGTCGGCCATCAGCTCGGCTTCCTCCAGCGCGCGCTGGATCGCCGCCACCGTGGTCTCGATGTTGACGACCACGCCCTTCTTGAGGCCGCGCGAGGGATGGCTGCCCATGCCGATCACCTCGAAGCCGCCCTCCGGTTTCAGTTCCGCGACGATGGCGACGATCTTCGAGGTGCCGATGTCGAGGCCGACCACGAGGTTCTTCTGGTCGCGGGGTTTTGCCATGGCCATCAGCCGGCTCTCCTCGCAGGGTTGGGGGCGGCCGGCGCATCCGGTTTCAGCCCGGGCACGCGCACGGCGAAGCCGTTGCTGTAACGCAAGTCCACGCTGTCGAGCCGGCGGTTCATGCGCCCCAGCGTGCGGTCGTAGGCGGCGACGAAGCGTTCGAGCCGCGGCTCCAGCTTCTCGCGGCCGATTTCCACCACCAGGCCGTCGTCGAGCTTCAGCTGCCAGGCGCGCCGCGCGGACACGCGCACCTCGCGCGGGCTGCGCTGGATCTTCGCCAGCGCGCGCTGGAAGAACTCAAACTGGATCGCCATTTCCTTGGCCATGCCCTCGGGCCCGGCGAACAGCGGCAGGGCGGCGGCGGCGGGCATGCCGGCCGTAAAGACTTCGCCCTGCGTGTTGACCAGGCCGGTGTCGTTCCAGCGGGCCAGCGGCACATGCTCCTGCACGCGCACGCGCAGCCGGTCGGGCCACTCGCGCCGCAGTTCGGCGCGCCGCACCCACGGCAGGCCCTCCAGGCCGCCGCGCAGCCGCGGCAGGTCGAGCGTGAAGAAGTTGCCCGCGAGGTCGCGCGAGACCACGTCCGCCAGCGCTTCCGGTGCGAGGTGCGCGAGCGGCGCCTCGATCTCGATCACGCGCAGCGCGAACGCGGGCTGGCGGATGAGCCAGGTCGCCCCGGTGACCACGACGGCGACCAGCACCGCCACGCCGATCAGGTCCGCGATCGTGGACAGCGCGCGCGGGTTGTCCCACAGCCGCCCGAGATCGGCCGGCGACGGCGGTGCCTGTGGCGCGTCAGCCGACATGGGCGCTCTCCAGGATGCGGGCCACCAGGTCCTCGAAGGGGATGCCGACCGCGCGCGCGGCCATCGGCACCAGTGAATGCCCGGTCATGCCGGGCGAGGTGTTCATCTCCAGCAGGAAGGGCTGCCCGTCGTCGCGACGGATGAGATCCGCGCGGCCCCAGCCGGTGCAACCCAGCGCCTCCACCGCGCGCATCACCAGCGCCTGGATCGCCTGTTCCTCGGCGGCCGGCAGCCCGCACGGACAGTGGTACTGCGTGTCGTCGGTGAAATACTTGTTCCGGTAGTCGTAGTTGCCCTTGGGCGCCTCGATGCGGATCAGCGGCAACGCGGTGTCGCCGAGGAAGGCCGCCGTCAGTTCCTGGCCGGCGACGAAGGTCTCCGCGATCACGAGATCGTCATATTCCGCCGCCTGCGCGTAGGCCTGCGCGATCTTCTCGATGGACTCAACCTTGGTCAGCCCCAGGCTCGAGCCTTCGTGCGCGGGCTTCACCACCAGCGGCAATCCGAGGTCGCGCACCACGGCCGCCGGATCGCTGTCCGCCCGCAGTTCCACATGCGCCGGCGTCGGCAGCTCCCGCGCGCGCCACACGAGCTTGGTGCGCAGTTTGTCCATGCACAGCGCGGAGGCCATCACGCCGCTACCGGTATACGGGATGCCCATCACCTCGAGCGCGCCCTGCACGGTGCCGTCCTCGCCACCGCGGCCGTGCAGCGCGATGAAGACGCGATCGTAGCCCTCGCGTTTGAGGTCGAATACTGGCCGCTCCGCCGGATCGAACGCGTAGGCATCGATGCCCTGCCCGCGCAGCGCGGTCAGCACGTTGCTACCGGACATGAGGGAGATCTCGCGCTCTTTGGAGGCGCCGCCCATGAGGACTGCGACCTTGCCGAAATGGCTCATGCCGTCGCTCCTGCGTGGGTAGTCGGCGGCGGTGCCCGGTTGCCTTTGCGGTCGCATCCCGCAAGCGGGCCCCTGCTCCACGCGCCGGCAACCCCGCCCATCAAGACGGCCACTTTTCCGAAGGCGCTCATGCGGCGTCTCCCACGATCCGCACCTCGCGCTCGAGCGCGATGCCGAACTGCTCGCGAACCATGGTTTCCGCGAGCACGATCAGCGCCTCGATGTCGGCGGCGCGCGCGCCGCCGAGATTGACGATGAAGTTGGCGTGCTTGTCCGAAATCGCCGCATGGCCCTGCCGGTGGCCCTTGAGCCCGGCAGCTTCGATCAGTCGTGCCGCGTGGTCGTCCGGCGGATTGCGGAAGACGGAGCCCGCGTTGGGCTGCCCGAGCGGCTGCGTCGCGATGCGGCGCTCCAATAGCTGCTTGACGGTGGCGCGCGCGGCGTCGCAGTCGCCCGCGGGCAGGCGGAAATGCGCGCTGACGAACCATTCGTCGTGAGGCGTGAGGCGTGAGGCGTAAGGCGAACCGCTCTCCCCGTCCGCCAGCAGACGGACGTGGCGGTAACCCAGTTCATACTCGCCGGGCACCCGCGTGTGCAGCACGCCGCGCCGGTCCACGGTGGTGACGCGTTCGACCACGCGCCAGGTTTCGCCGCCGTAGCAGCCGGCGTTCATCGCGAGCGCGCCGCCGACGGTGCCGGGAATACCGGCGAAGAACTCGGCGCCCGCCAGCCCGTTCAGCGCGGCGAAGCGCGACAGCTTGGGACTGGCGACACCCGCTTCCGCATACACCAGCGGCGCGGCGTTTGCCGCGGTCTCGAGCTGGATGTGCAGGCGCTGCTGACCGATCAACTGGTGGCCA
>CAZXNF010000518.1:0-2893 GCA_964641785.1 uncultured Streptomycetaceae bacterium
GACGGTTCCTGAGTCCTGACCACTTAGTCCTTTTCTCTTAGCGTCGTTCCACCCACCACAGCATCACGATCGCCACCAGCAGGAAAGCCGCGGTCGGCAGCACCGCGCTGGCGATCGGCGACCCGTTGTTGATGATGGCCATGTGCCCGGCCACGCGGTTCAGCAGATAGAACAGCACGCCGAGCATGATGCCGGCGAAGATCTTGACGCCCACACCGCCGGCGCGCACCTGGAAATAGGCGAACGGCAGTGCCAGCACCATCATCACCACCACGGCGAAGGGATAGGTCAGCTTCAGCCACAAGGCGACCTCGTGGCGTACGGTCTTCTGCCGGTTCTCGCGGAGATGCTGGATATACTGGTGCAGGTTCCACGCTGACATCCGCTCCGGCTGCACCATCAGCATGTCCACCATGCCCGGATCGAGCACCGACCGCCAGGTCGCCTCCGGGAGATTCACGGCGATGGCCCGCTCTCCCTCGAAGCGGGTCTGCGCAACGCCCGTCAGCAGCCAGCTGCCATCCTTCTGGTACTCCCCGCGCTCGGCGACACTGACCGTCCGCAGGCGGTAGTCGGCGTCGAACTCGTAGATGCGCACGCCAGACAGAGACGCGTCGGTGCCAACGGTGCGCACATTGATGAAGTTACGCTCGTCGCGCAGCCATACGCCGGAAAAGAACTCCTGCGAAACAACGCCCAGCACCGCCTGGGTCTTGATGCGCTGCGCCCATTGTTCCGCCTGCGGCGCGACGAACTCGCCGAACACGAAGGTGGCCAGCGCGAACCAGCCGCCGAGTCGCGCCAGCGCGGTCGCGGTGGCCCCCGCCGACACGCCGGAGGCGCGGATGACGGTGTACTCCGAGCTCGCCACCATCTGCGCCAGGGCAAACAGCGTGCCGATGAGCGCCGCGATCGGGAACAAATCGTAGATGTGGCCGGGGACCGACAAAACGACGTAGGCAAGAATGCGCGGCAGCCGGTAGCTGCCGCGGCCGATTTCCTTCAGTTCGCCCACCAGATCGAAAAAAGTGAACAGCATCAGCAGCGCCGCGAACACCAGCAGCGTCGCGCTGATCACTTCCTTCCACAGGAAGCGCCGCATCGTTTTCACGGGCGCGGCACCAGCCGGAAGACGGAAAACAGGGTCAGCCGCCGGAAGAACAGCAGGGCCAGAAGAAGGAGCATGCCCAGGTGCACGGCCACCAGGCCCACGAGGAAGCTGAGCCGGCCCTGCACAATCCACGCCTGGGAAATGGACAGCAGGTTGTTGTAGGTCATGTAGATCAGGATGGCGAGGACCAGGTTGAGCGAGCGCCCGGCGCGCGGATTCACGAAAGACAGCGGGATCGCCAGCAGCGACAGCACGAACGCCGAGAGCGGCAGACCGATGCGCCAGACCAGCTCGCCGCGGTTCTGCGGCGTGTGGGTGCGCAGCAGCTCGAGCGTGGGCGTGCTGCTCAGGCTCGCCGCGCCCAGGCGCTGCTCCGCTTCCTCCACCCGCACCGCATAGCGCTCGAATCGGCTCACCCGGTACTCCGCGCTGCCCGGCACGCCTTCATACTGCCGTCCGTTGACGAGCACCAGAAAGGCGTCGCCGTTGGGCATGGTCTCGCGAAAGCCCTTCTGCGCGACCACCACCGAGTTGACGCCACGCTTGCTGGAGCTGACGAATACGTTGGAGACCAGATTTTGGTCGCCCAGCACCTCCTCCACGAAGAACACGCGTTCGCCCCGGCGCGATTCGCGGAACACGCCCGGCGTGATCTGCGACACGTCGGAGCGCGCCTCGAACTGGCGGCGCACCTCGTCCTTCTTCTCCGAAGCCCAGGGCGAGAGCAGGAGCGAGAGCAGTGCGATGGTGCCCACCATGGGCAGGGCAAACGCCAGCACCGGGCGGATCCACGCCGTGAGGCCCAGCCCGCTCGAGAACCACACCACCATCTCCGAGTCGCGGTAGCTGCGCGTGAGCGTCATCAGTACCGAGATGAACAGCGTGATCGAGAGCAGCACGGGCAGAAGGTAGAACGCGGCGAAGCCCAGCAACGCCAGCACCTGCTCGGGATCGATGCGGCCCCGCGCCGCCAGTTGCAGGTAGCGCACCAGCGTCGTGGTCAGTGCGATCGCCAGCAGCACCAGAAACGTCGCGATCCCGGAGGTGGCGAATTCGCGCAGAAGGCCCTGCTGGAACAGATGGCGTCCTGACGCCCGCGCCGCCGAAACGCGCGGGTCGTTGCCGCGGACGGCGTCGTTCATGCGTGCCTTCGCCCGGTGGCGTACGGCCTGCGAGGCGCGGCGGGCGGCGGGTTGGAGATCGGAGGAAAAACGCCGATAATCAGATGCTTCGGAGTCATCGACGAGAGCATGGGAGAGAGCGTGGAATTTAGCATAAAGGCCTCCGGCCCCAACAACGAACCTGTACGAGCCCGCAGCGGCTGCATCGTGGCCGGCGTCTATGCCGGGCGCAAACTGAGCGCCGCGGCGCAGGCGCTCGATCGCGCAAGCCGCGGCCACCTGACGGCGCTTCTCAAGCGCGGCGAACTGGAGGGCCGCGCCGGCACGCGCCTGCTGCTGCAGGACGTCCCGCAGGTGACCAGCGCCCGCGTGCTGCTGGTGGGACTGGGACCCGAAAAATCCTTCGACGCGCGCGCCTGCCTGCAAGCCCTGCACACCGCCGCCGAAGGCCTGGCCGCCACCCCCGCCGCCGACAGTGTCGTCACCCTCACCGAACTGCCGGTCAAGGAACGTGACACTGTATGGACCGTACGACAGGCGGCGGCGGCTCTGGCTGGCCGCAGCTACCGCTTCGTGCAGATGAAGAGCACAACCCCCGCACCCGCACTACCGCTCAAGCGCGTGATCTTTACCGTCGCAGCGGCCGACCTCAAGGCCGCGC
>CAZXNF010000519.1:0-2879 GCA_964641785.1 uncultured Streptomycetaceae bacterium
TGATGACATCCACAAGGAATCCATCACCCACATGGGTTCGCTCGCCACGCCGGTAGCCATGGCCTTCGCGGAAGCGAAACCGGGCACGCACGGGCGCGACGTCATTACCGGCATGGTTGCCGGCTACGAGATCGGCGCCCGCGTCGGCAACGCGGCGACCATGAGCCTGTTTTTCCGCGGCTTCCATCCGCAGGGCACTTCCGGAGCCTTCGCAGCGGCCGCCACCGCGGCCCGCATGCTGGCGCTTGATGCCGGGCGCTTCCAGCACGCGTTGGGCATCGTCGGCTCGCAGGCCGGCGGGCTGATGGCGGCGCAGGAAGGCGCCATGGTGAAGCGCTTTCACTCGGGACGCGCGGCCCAGAGCGGCGTCTACTCGGCCCTGCTGGCCGCGAACGACTTCACCGGCGTCCCCGATGTGCTCGAAGCCGCGTACGGCGGTTTCCTGTCCTGCTATTCCAACGAACCCAATCCCTCACGGCTGACCGCAGGTCTGGGCACGCAATGGGAAACGGCCAACGTCGGCTACAAGCCGCACGCGAGTGTCACCAGCATCCACACCGCACTCGACGGCCTGGCCGGCATCATGCGCGAACACAAGCTTGTCGCCGGCGATATCGCCTCGGTGACGGCGGGCCTGAGCCCGATGACGCACGTGCACTGCGCGTGGGAGTACAAGGCGCAGGGCGTCACCGCCGCGCAGATGAACCTGGCCTACGGGCTGGCCGTCATCGCGCTGGATGGCATGGCCTTCACCGAACAGTACCGCGAAGACCGCCTGCAAGACCCACGGATCCTCGACTTCATCGCGCGCGTCAGCGCGCACGTGGACCCCGAGATCGAACGTATGGGCGCACCCTTCCGCCACGCGGCCCGGATGCAGGTGCAGACGAGGGACGGCCGGAGCTTCGAGCAATTGATATTGCACCGGCGCGGCAGTCCCGAGCAGCCGCTGAAGCCCGAGGAGATCGAATACAAGTTCCGGCACGTGGTGAGTTCCTGCCTCTCGAAGGCGGACGCGGACCGCATCGTCCAACTGGCGATGACGCTGGAAAAGATCGACGACCTGTCCGGACTCATCGGCCTGGTCGCCGCACCCTGCACCGCTGCTGCGTAGGCCGCGCCCATGCACCATTGCTACGTTGTCGATGCGGCCAACGCGCCCTGGAAGCGCAGCGCCTCGGAAGGGATCACCTTTGCCTGCCAGGTGCTGCTGTCCGGCGAGGACGGCGGGCCGGAGGCGATGCGTTTTCGTTTCGACGACTGCCCTTCCGTCTATGCGCACATGCACCTGACCTCGCAGTTCCAGTTGCTGCTCAAGGGTTGCATGGACTTCCCCCGTGGCGTCAAGCATCTGGAAGCGCTGGCGATCCACTACACCGACCACAACATGCCCTATGGCCCGTTTGCCGTATCCGGCGGCCATGAAATGCTGGTGCTGCATCCGCGTGCCGGCGGCATCCTGTCGATGGCGAACCTCGAAGCCCGGCGCAGGATCAACCTGACCGGGCGCCTGTTCGCCTCGCTGGCGGCGGATGCAGAATGGCAGCCGCTGCCGGGCGTCGATGACGCCCGCTACAAGTTGCTGATGCCGCCCGATTTCGGTCCGGCCGCCGTCGTCGCTCAGGTGCCCGCCCACGCGGCCCTCGCCATGCCAGCCCCGGTGTACGGGCGCTACGAAGTCGTGCTGGAGGGTTCCGTTATCATGGCAGGGCAGGAAATCGGCCCACCGGGGTTCCGGTATGTGCACGGCGAGCAGGCCGCCGAACCGTTAATGACCGGCGCCAGTGGTGCCAGCGTGGCCTTTATGAGCTTCGACGCGGATGCACAGGAAGGCGGCATCACCGGTGAAGGTCTGGCTGTCGAAGCGGCGGCAGCAATGGCGAGAGCGATCTGATCCTGACAGGAGACCCGACATGACGGACATCCAGGAAACGGTAAAACCCTTTCGCATCGCCGTGTTTGCCGACTTCGTGTGCCCCTACAGCTATCTGGCTGTGGAGCAGATCGACCGCCTCTCGCGCGAATACGGCATACAGCCGATCTGGCGCCCCCACTGGCTGCATCCTGAAACACCGCCCGAAGGTGTGCCCCGGGAATGTTCCGCGGATGCCGATGCGCGCGTCGAACGGCGCAACGCATGGATGAAGGAAATGGCGCCGGAGCAGTTCGAGCGGATGCGCTTTCCGGACAAGCGCCAGTACAGCTTTCGCGCGTTCGAGGCGCTGGAGTTCGCCTACGACTGCGGCCTCGACTTCGCGTACGCCGCAGCGCTCTACGACCTGATGTGGACGCAGGGCCGCGACATCGGGGAAACCGGCACCCTGCTCGCCGCCGCCGAGCAGTCTAGCCTCGATCCTGCCGGTCTCAAAACTGCCCTCGACGAACATCTTTACGCGCAGCGCGCGTTCGATGCCGTCCATCAGGCGCGCGAAGTCGGCATCATGAACACGCCCACCATCTATCTCGGCAGGACGCGCATCAACGGCTGGACCTACTACGAGGTGTTGCAGTCGGTGATGGAGAAACAGGGCTTGCGGCCGCGCGAGGCGGTTACCAACTAGGCTTTCTTCGCCAGTTTTTTCGCCCGCTTGGCGGTATTCGCGAGTTGTTTCTTGGTCTTCTGTTTCTTGCGGCGGGTCTGTGTCGATGTCGAGTGGCTCATGGGGCCTCCGGTCTGTTGATGTTTCAGGGGCCGGTAGTCTGCTCTATTTCCGGCTGCGCCATCCGCCACATTCGGCAGTGCGCGCCCGAAAGCGGGTGGCGTGCTAGGGCCCGGTTGTATCCAGAATAACCGAGGCCGTTCAGTACGACCCCTTTTATCGCAAACCAGAGTTCAGGCTACGCCTCGCTGCATACGTTCAGCAACAGATCCAAGTTTC
>CAZXNF010000520.1:0-1814 GCA_964641785.1 uncultured Streptomycetaceae bacterium
GGGCGGGGCTGGCGGCAGCGGTGTGATGCGACCGGCGCGGAACTTCGCGCGCAGGTATTCCTTGTCCTGTTCGGCGTGGATGAGCGCCAGCCGGAAGCTCAGCTTCTCTTCGGCGGCGATCTCTTCCACCAGTTCGCGCATGAACTGGAGCTGCCCATCGGCGCCGGCGGTGCCGGCCGAGCCGACGATGAGCGGGATGCCCAGCCGGCGCGCGCCGAGCAGCATCAACCGCAGGTCGCGCCGAATCGCCGCGCGCGGGAAGGCCGTGCGGCCGGAACCGAGGTAGGCGGGGCCGGGGTCCGTGGAGCCGGCGTCGCAGCCGATGACGTGGGGTTGCAGCGCCAGCCCGCGTTCGAAGGAGCTTTCGATGAAACCCGACCCGCACACGCCCGTGGGCGAGAGGATGCGGAGTTCGTCGGCGAGGGGGGTGTTCATGCGGCTGGGGCGAAGAAAATGGCGGAAGAGAGTGGGAGTCGAACCCACGCAGGACCGCAAGCGGCCCCTACCGGGTTTGAAGTCCGGCCGCCCCACCGGGAGCGATTCCCTTCCGTAGTGCCTGTCACTAAAACGATAGACGGGCGAAAAACCGAACGGCGATTCTAGCGCCAGGCGCCGGGTGGCAACCAGCGACCCGAAAACGCCGGCCCGGCGGCCGGGCGCACAGGCTCCAACAACGCGTCCGGGCATTGTTACACACGCTTACAATTGAAAATCCCCGTTGCCCGCTGTTTGGCGGTCTGATGGACAAGGATGGTTCAATGAAAACCCTTGTTGTAGTTGTACTTGCTGCGCTGGCGCTCACCGGATGCGTCGCGGTGCCGGCGTATCCGCCCGGCCCCGTGGTATACGCCCCGGCGGTGAACGAATACCCGTATGCGCCGCCCTACGCTTATGCACCGGCACCGCCCGTGTACGTGATGCCCGCCCCCCTGCCTTGGTTCGGCTTCGGCTACTACGGCGGGCCCCGCGCCTACGGTTACGCCCCTCGGTACGGCTACGCATACCCGCCGGGCTACGCCTACCGCCCCGGCTACGGGTATCGCGGCTACCGCCGCTAACGGCGGCGGCTAGCCTCGCAGGCTGGCGAAGGCGCTGGCGGCCGCGATCTCCGCATCGCGGGCGGCGCCCGCGAGCGTCCCGTCATCGCCCGACCGCACCGCACCAGCGGCGAGCACGTTAGCCACTGCGGTGCCCATCTTGTCATCGGTGACGACCCGGCCACTGCCGTCGCGCTTGATATCGGTGGGCAGGAAGGCCGTGTTGGGTTCCAGCCCGATGTAGGCGAAGAGGCCGGCGCAGGCGAGCGTTTGCTCCACACCATCCGCGCCGCGCACGACGATACGTTCCACCATCGGGCCGCCTTCGATGCGGTACACGCTGGTCTGCGGATGAAAGACGATCTTCGGCTCGGCCTTCGCCCGCGCGAGCCAACCCGCGTTGGCACGTGGCGCGGCGCTCCGCATGAGCACGTGAACACGGTCCGCGTAATGCGCGAGCACCAGAGCTTCCTGTAGCGCGGAGTCGCCACCGCCGACGACTGCGACTTCCGCACCCTGGAACAGCGGACCGTCGCAGTCGGCGCATTGGGACACGCCCTTGTAGGCGTACTCTTCTTCGCCGGGAACGCCGAGGCGCTTGAGTTTCGCGCCGGACGCCACGATCACGGCACGGGCGCTGTACGTGCCGCCGGCGGTGGTGAGCGTGACGGCGCCGTTCGCGCCAGCGAGCGCCTCGACGGCCTCGCTGTGGCTGACCACACCGGCTTCGCTGCATTCGCTCATCAGCGTCGAGGCGTAATCGGTACCGGAGGCGCC
>CAZXNF010000520.1:1824-2873 GCA_964641785.1 uncultured Streptomycetaceae bacterium
GCCCGCAAGCCGGCGATGCCTTCGCCGATGACGATCAGGTCGAATTGCGGGTCGGACATGCTTTTCCTAACGACGGTGAGGCGGACGGGCCGCAGTGGGCGCCGGCTTGCGGGCCGGCGCGGAAGGGGAGGTGGGCGGCGCCTTGACGGCCACGTCCGCGGCGGGGCCGAGGATCGCAGCGTAGTCCTTGCGCATCTTGCGGGCGTCGCCCATGCGCTGGGTGACCGCCAGCGCGTCGAGCGCTTCTAGGATCTCGATCGCCAGCGTGCGGCCGGTGCCGATGGCATCGCGGTACTGCGCGGCGGTGAACAGCCCGCCGGGCTGCGCGGCGGCGGTGGCCTGGGCACGGGCGGCGGCCGCGGCCATCGTCGCGCGCGGGTAGAAACGCTCCGCGCCGACCCGGATGACCACGCCGGTTTTCATCTTGCGGAACAGCAGGTCCTTGGCCAGCGCGTCCTTGAGCGCGAGCGCCGGCGCAAGCTCCTTCACCGGCGGCACGTTGAAGCCGGCGGCGGCAAGCGCTGGCTCGAGCTTCTGCCACAGCGCCTCGTCCTGCGGGTTGCCGGTCGCGTTGTGGCCGGGCAGGCGCGCCTGGTTGCCGCTGATCTCGATGCGCTTCGTTTCGGCCAGCAGGCGCGCGATGGCCGCGAAGGCTTCCCCGCCGAGGTCGGCGGCGACTTCGTGCTGCAGTTCGGCAAGCTCGAAGCCCTGCACTTGCGGGGTGGCGCGGTGGCGGCGGGTCAGCGCGGCGAACAGCGCTTCCTTGACGACGTCCACCCGGGCCGCGGGCAGGGCCACGGCGGTGTCTTTGCCGACCGTCACCGTCGCGCTGGCCGATACGATGGCAGCCAGCGCGCTTTCGGTCAGGTTGAAGGCGCGCGCAAAGGGCGACAGCGGCACGCCGTCCGTCGCGGCGGCGAGCCAGGACCGGAACGCCGCGTCAGGATCGGCCGCGGACAACGCCGTTTGCTCGAGCGCGCGGCGCTGCGGGGCGCGGCGGCCGCCCGGCGGCAGGGGATCGAGGACGCTGCCACCGCCGAGTGTGCGCG
>CAZXNF010000521.1:0-2871 GCA_964641785.1 uncultured Streptomycetaceae bacterium
GCGTATGGTCGGGACAGTACGGCGTGCCGACGCGCGCGAACAGCAGCCGCAGGTAGTCGTGCACCTCGGTCACGGTGCCGACGGTCGAGCGCGGGTTGTGGCTCGCCGCCTTCTGTTCGATGGAGATCGCCGGCGAGAGACCTTCGATCAGGTCCACGTCCGGCTTTTCCATCAGCTGCAGAAACTGCCGCGCGTAGGCCGACAGCGATTCGACGTAGCGGCGCTGGCCCTCTGCATACAGCGTGTCGAAAGCGAGCGAGGATTTGCCCGAGCCGGACAAGCCGGTGATGACGATCAGCTTGCCGCGTGGCAGGTCGACGCTGACGTTTTTCAGGTTGTGGGTGCGGGCACCCCGGATGCGGATGAAGTCCATGCGGCCGTGATTGAGGGCGAACCTGCTATATTAGCGAAGTTGTCTGTCCGTTCCCAATCTTCCCGGTCTTTTGTCGCTGACCGCGCGTTTTCCGTCCCGGCTCCTCGCAGTCCTTAGTCCTTAGTCCTCAGTCCTCCGCATCTCCCGCCGTGTCCTCCGCCCTCCGCATGACGTCCGCCGAAAGGCGCGCGTGCGCCTCGCTCGCCGCAATCTACGCCCTGCGGCTGCTCGGGCTGTTCGTGATCCTGCCGGTGTTCGCGCTGTACGCGGAGCACCTGCCCGGCGGCGGCAACCTGACGCTGGTAGGGGCGGCGATCGGCGCCTATGGCCTGACCCAGGCCTTCCTGCAGATTCCTTTCGGCTGGCTGTCGGACCGCTGGGGGCGCAAGCCCGTGATCTGCGGCGGGCTGCTGCTGTTCGCTGCCGGCAGTTTTGTCGCGGCGGCCGGAACGGACATCTGGGTGGTCATCCTCGGCCGCGTGCTGCAGGGTGCGGGCGCGATCTCCGCGGCGGTGGTGGCGTTGCTGGCCGACCTGACGCGCGACGAGGTGCGCACGCGCGCGATGGCGCTCGTCGGTTCCATGATCGGCCTGACCTTCGCCTTGTCGCTGATCGTGAGCCCATGGCTGAGCGGCGCCATCGGCGTGCCCGGCATCTTCGCGATGACCGGCGTGTTAGCGCTCGCGGCGATCCTGGTCGTGGTTTTCGTGGTGCCGGCGGTGCCACCTGCAGGCCCCGTGCACCGGGCGCCGCCGCGGTTCCGCGAAGTGCTGGCCAACCGCGAGCTGCTGCGTGCCAATTGGGGCGTCTTCGTGGTGCACGCCGTCCTGATGGCGTTGTTCATCGCCGTGCCCTTGGGCCTGCGCGACGCGGGGCTGCCGCCGGCCGCGCACTGGAAGGTCTACCTGCCCGTAATGGTGGTGGCGATCCTGCTGATGGTACCGGCGATCTTTGCCCTGGAACGGCGGCACATCGTGAAGCCTGTATTCCTAAGCTCCGTGGCCGCCTTGGTCGCGTCGCTCGTGGCGCTGCCCTGGCTCCTTGGCAGCGTCAACCGCACCGTGGCCTTCCTGATCGTGTTCTTCACCGCGTTCAACATCGTGGAGGCCGTGCTGCCCTCCCTGATTTCGCGTCTGGCGCCCGCCGGGGCGAAGGGCGCCGCGATCGGGGTCTACAGCAGCGTGCAGTTCCTGGGCACCTTCATCGGCGCGGTAGCGGGCGGTTTCCTGTTCGAGCGCCACGGCGACGCGGGGCTCACCGTTTTCCTCGTCCTGCTGACGGGCTCGTGGCTGCTGGTGGCGTCGGGCATGCGTGCGCCGGCCGTCACCGAAACACGCCGCTATCCCCTGACGGCGGCTGTCCTGCCGGCGTGGCCGGCGCTGACCGCGGCGCTGGAGCGGCTGCCCGGCGTGCACGAGGCACTGATTTCCGAGGCCGAAGGCGTGGCGGTCCTGAAAGTGGACGCCGCGCGCTTCGACGAGCAAAATGCACTCAAGCTTATTGGAGGAGAGATCCAGCATGGCTTCCGTTAACAAGGTCATACTCGTCGGCAATCTGGGCAAGGATCCCGAGGTGCGCTACGCGCCGTCGGGCGATGCGTTCGCCAACATCACGCTGGCCACCACGCGCACCTGGAAGGACAAAACCTCGGGCGAAAAAAAGGAAGAGACCGAGTGGCACCGCATCGTGTTCAACGGGCGGCTGGCCGAAATCGCCGGCGAATACCTGAAAAAGGCAGGACAAGGACGGCAACGACAAATACACCACGGAGATCATGGCCGACCAGATGCAAATGCTGGGCAGCCGTGAAGGCATGGGTGGGGGCGAGGGCGGCGCGCCACGGGCCGAGCGTCCGCCGCGCGCAGAGAAGGGCGGCGACCCGCAGGACAAGGCCGGGGCCGGCGCCGCGCCCGCCAAGAAGAGCGGCGGCTTCGACGACATGGACGACGACATTCCGTTCTAGCGGCCCCCGGTCTTGCCGCGGTCGCCGTACGGTTACCCCGGGTGGCTGGGCGACGCGGCGTTGAGCAGCGCGCGCGCGTGGCGCGCGATCATCAGCTCTTCATTGGTGGGGATGACCCATGCGGCCGCGCGGCTGCCGGGCGCACTGATGCGCGGCCCACCACCCGCATTGGCGGTCGCGTCCAGTTCGACACCGAGCCAGGCAGCCTGTCGACAGATGGCGTCACGCACGGCCGCCGCGTGTTCCCCGATGCCCGCCGTGAAGACCAGGGCGTCGAGGCCGCCGAGGGCCGCCGCGAGCGAACCGATTTCACGACCGATCCGGTAGCAGAAGAGGTCCACCGCCTCGCGCGCGTGCGGATCCGCGGAGTCGAGCAGCACGCGCATGTCGCTGGAAATCCCTGACACGCCGAGCAGTCCCGACTGCTGGTAGAGCAGGGTCTCGATGGCGCGGGCATCGAGTTTGCGCTCGTTCATCAGGTACAGCAGCACGCCCGGGTCGAGGCTGCCCGAACGCGTGCCCATCGGGACGCCTT
>CAZXNF010000522.1:0-2857 GCA_964641785.1 uncultured Streptomycetaceae bacterium
CAGGACTTCCCGCCGCGCCAGATGGTCATCGTCGTGGGTTTTCCGGCGGGCGGCGGCACCGATCTCTTCGCGCGGGTGTTCGCGCAGAAGCTGGCCGCCGCGCTGGGCACGACGGTGATCGTCGACAACCGGCCGGGCGCGGCCGGGACAGTGGGCAACGCGCTCGTGGCACGCGCCGCGCCCAACGGGGCGACGCTGCTGTTCACGCCGTCGAACCTTGCCATGGCGCCGGCGATCTATAAGAGCCTCTCGTACGACACGGTACGGGACCTCGCGCCGGTCGTGATGACGGCACGCATCCCCTTCGTCCTCGTGGTGCATCCGGCCCTGCCGGTGAAGAGCGTCAAGGAGTTCCTCGCGCTCGCCCGCGCGAAGCCCGGCGCGCTGGACTACGGTTCGAGCGGCCCGGGCTCGCCGCCGTACTTCGCCATGGAGCTGCTGAAGTACACGGCGCGCGTGAACCTCAATCACATTCCCTACAAGGGCGCCGGTCCGATCCTGACCGGCCTGATGAGCGGCGAAGTACAGGCTTCGTTCCTGATCCCGCCGCTGGCGATGCCGCAGATGCAAGGCGGCAAGATGCGCGGGCTGGCGGTCTCCACGCCGGAGCGCTCTTCGGTATTGCCGGACCTGCCCAGTTTGCGGGAGGCGGGCGTCACGGGCTTCGAGGTGACGCAATGGCACGGATTCTTCGCGCCGGCGAAGACGCCCGCGGCGATCGTGAGCCGCCTCAATGCGGAAGTCGTGAAGACGCTGGCCTCGCCGGAAATCAGGCAGCGTCTCGCGGCGGAGGGTGCGGACATCGCGGGCGGCAGCCCGGCCGAGCTGGGGGCTTTTCTCGCCGCGGAACTCAAGGTCTGGACGGACCTCGCGCAGCGGCTGGGGTTGAAGCCCGAGTAAAGACGGGATTGGAGATTGGGGATTTGGGATTAGGGATTGGAGCGCAGCAGCGTGATATCGAAAGCCGGGTCATTGGTGCGCGGGCGATTTTGACTTCGAATCCCCAATCCCCAATCTCCGATTGTTCACTCGATCTGCAGGTTGGCGGCTTTGATCGCCGCACCGAAACGATCCCACTCCTCGCGGATGAACTGCGCGAACGCCTGCGGGGTGCTGGTCACCGGCTCGCCCCCCTGGCGTTCGATGAGTTCCTTGGTATCGGCTTGCCCCATCGTCTTGATGAGCGCGGCGTATATGCGGTCGACCAGCGGCTTCGGCATGCCCCGGGGGGCCATCAGGCCGACCCAGCCGGTTGACTGGTAACGCGGGACACCGGCTTCCGCGATGGTGGACACGTCGGGCAACTGCGGCGAGCGGCGTTCGCCGCCTACGCCAAGCGCGCGCAGGCGCCCGGACCGGATGTGGGCGATGGTCGCGGGCAGCGGCGTGACCGTGAACTGCGATTCGTTGGCGATCACGGCCGCGACCGACGCGCCGCCCCCTTTGTAAGGCACGTGCACTGCCTGCGCGCCGGTGAGCAGCAGAAGCTGCACGCTTGCGAGATGGCTTTGCGACCCGGCCCCGGCGGAGGCCATGTTGAGCTTGTTCGGCGCGCTCTTCAGCAGGGCCACCAGTTCCTGCACCGAGCGCGGCGCGAGCGCGGGGGTGGTCACGAGGACATTCTGCGTGACCGCGAACAGGGAGATCGGCTGCAGGTCCTTGAACGGGTCGAACGCGAGCTTCCGGTAGAGCTGCGGCGCGATCACCTGCGTGGCGGTCGCGGTGGCGAGCAGGGTGTAGCCGTCGGGCGCGGCGTGCGCGCCAAGCTCCATGCCGATGATGCCGGCGGCGCCCGCGCGATTGTCCACCACCAACTGCTGGCCGAGCGTCTCGCCGAGCTTGAGCGCGAGCGTCCGCGACAGAGTATCGGTGGAAGCCCCCACGCCCTGCGGGACGATGAGGCGGATCGGGCGGTTCGGGTAGCCCTGCGCAGGCTCCGCCGCCGGCGCGGGAAGTGCTGCGGCGGCGAGCACAAGCATCAGGGGGGCACTGGCCTTCATGCGGGTTCTCCTCCGGGATGACGCCGCGCGGCGACTGGTCGACAGGTTGATCTGTTGACCGGCGCGCTGGCTTGCTCTACTTTGCCCGAAAGCTGGCACAGGAGGAAGCGCATTCATGGCACGCATCAGTTACGTCGATCCCGACAGCATCACCAACGGCGAAGTCCGCGGCTGGCTCGATGAGGCCGTGCGGGCCGGCCGCCCGGGGCCCGAGAATCAGGCGATCCGCGCGCATCAGCCCGAGGTCATGCGGTCGTTCACGCTCACCCGCAAGGCGCTGTTCGATGGCGGCGCCGGCGTGCTCGAGCACGATCTCAAGGAACTGCTGCGCGCCTACGTCGCCCACACCATCGAATGCGGTTACTGAAGCAACCAGGGAACCGCGCGGTCCGCGCGGGATGCCGACGACCGGATGGCCGAGCTGATGGATTACGCGAAATCGGCGCGCTTCACGCCGCGCGAGAAACTCGCGCTGCGCTACGCCGACGCGATCATGTACGACCCGGCGCAGGCGGATGACGCGCTGTGGGCGGCACTGCATGCGGAGTTCAACGAGCCCGAACTCGTTGAACTCGGTTACTGGATCGGCTTTACCTTCGGCGGGCAGCGCTGGCTGAAGACCTTGTCGACCAAGCAGGGTGAGTTCGCGGCGGCGGTGGCCGCGCGCGGAGGGTGAAGGCGGGATTAGGGATTAGGGATTGGGGATTAGGGATTGGAGAGCGGCACCGTGATATTGCAAGCCGCGGGCATTGGAGCGCGGGAGATTTAGACTTCGAATCCCCAATCCCAAATCTCCAATCCCGCATTTCGCTAATTCGGAAACGACTTCAGCGCCGGTGCTTTCCCTGCCGGCAGGG
>CAZXNF010000523.1:0-2848 GCA_964641785.1 uncultured Streptomycetaceae bacterium
GGGCGTCTACAACATCACGCCGGACCTGACGACGCTGGGCAAGGTGATCGGCGGCGGGCTGCCGGTGGCGGCCTTCGGCGGCCGGCGCGACATCATGCAGAAGATTTCGCCGCTCGGCCCGGTGTACCAGGCGGGCACGCTGTCCGGCAACCCGGTGGCCGTGGCGGCCGGCCTCGCGACGCTGAAGCTGATGGAGGCGCCGGGATTTTTCGACCGCCTCACCACCAGCACGCGCGCGCTCACCGACGGGATCACGGCCGCTGCGCAGCGCCACGGCATCGCTTTCAGCGCGCAGTCGCTTGGCGGCATGTTCGGCCTTTATTTCCGGGCGGAGGTGCCGCGCAGTTACGCGGAAGTGATGACGAGCGACCAGGACCGCTTCCGCCGGTTCTTCCATGCCCTGCTGGACGCGGGGGTTTATCTCGCGCCGTCGGCCTTCGAGGCCGGCTTTGTCTCGGCGGCACATTCCGCGCAGGACATCGCGGACACGGTAGCGGTCGCGGACCGGGCGCTGGCTGCGCTGCGCTAGCGAGCGCATCCCGTCATCCGCGCACAAAAAAGGGTGACGGTGGTCACCCTTTTTTACTGGCATTGCCCGCGGTACGCGCGGCGCCTGCGTTCAGCCGGTCAGCGCAGGCCCGCCATATATTCCGCGACCGCCTTGATTTCCTGGTCGGACAGTCTCGCCGCGATCGCCCGCATCATCTGGTTGGGATCGTTGGCCCGCTCGCCCGCGCGGAAAGCCTGCAGTTGGGCCACGGTATATTCCTGGTGCTGGCCCGCTTGGCGCGGGAACTGCGCCGGGATGCCCGCACCATTCGGCGAGTGGCACGACGCGCAGGCCGCCACGCCTTTCGCCGCGATGCCGCCGCGGTAGATCGCCTGGCCCAGTTTGGCCAGTTCCGCATCCTTGGCCGCCCGCGCTTTCGGCTTCTGCTGGGCGTAGAAAGCACCGAGATTCCGCATGTCTTCCGGCGACAGACCGGACGCCATGCCCCCCATGACGGCGTTCTTGCGGGCACCGCTTTTGAAGTCCGCGAGTTGCTTCGCGGTGTAGTCGGCAATCTGCCCGGAGAGGATGGGATTGGCGGGAATCGCACTGTTGCCGTCGGCGCCATGACAGGCCGCACAGACCTGGTTCGCAGTGTTCTGGGCTTTGGCGGGATCGCCGCGTTTGGCGGCCGCTTCGGCAGCCTGTGCGCCGGAAACGCCGGCGGCCAGCAGTACCGCCATCAAACCGGCAACCACGACACCCGTGGCGGGGCCTGCCGTCCTTGACGGACGCTGCAATGACGTTCGGGCGTCCGGAATTCCCTGCTTTGCTGCGCGCAGCATGCCTACTCCCTGCGTTCGGTTATGATCGAAAAGATGGGCATTTTACAAGAACGTCGCGTTTCCGTGTCGCGCGCCGAAGTTGCCGCCGCGCGTGACCCCGCGATACAGTTCCTCGCGCGCGCGCAATTCCGGACGTCGGTCGCGGAACTCCATCAGCTGCCGCCACCAGTCGGCCGCGAAGTGGCCTTCGCCGGCCGCTCCAATGCGGGCAAATCCAGTGCGCTCAGCGCGCTGGCTCGCCGCCGGAACCTCGCCTTCGTCAGCAAGACGCCGGGCCGTACTCAATTGATCAATTATTTCGGCCTCGACGAAACCTGCGCGCTCGTCGATCTGCCCGGCTACGGCTACGCGGCCGCGCCCGGCCCCGTGCGCAACAACTGGCAGGCACTGGTCGGCGGTTACCTGGCCGGGCGCGAGAATCTGGCGGGGCTGGTCCTGCTGATGGACGCCCGGCACCCGTTCACACCGCTCGACCAGCAACTGCTGGCGTGGTTTGCGCCGCGGGACCTGCCGGTGCACATCCTGCTCACCAAGTCGGACAAGCTGACGCCCCGGCAATCCAAGGAAACCTTGATGGGAGCGCGCAAAACGCTTTCCACCCTCCTGCCGCAGGCGACGCTGCAACTCTTTTCCAGCCTGACGAAAGCCGGTATCGTCGAAGCGGCTCAACGGGTGGCGGTCTGGCTGCGGCCCGAGGTGTTCCAATTATCCCCAGAACCGCAGCCGGACGCCGTACATAAAAAACCCCCGGTTAAAGGGGAGGAAACCGGGGGTTAAAGCCTTAACTTGCGTGTTGCGTATTAAGGCTCCCGCTCAGGGAGGTGAAGCGGGAGACGATGGGGGCATCGTCTGCTCTTATGACGCGCTGCCGCGCACGAAGTTCCCAAGCGAGACCGCTCTTTGGCTACGGCATGAATATTAGTCATTTAATCATTAACTTATAACTTCCGGACGGACCGGCCATGATCCCACTGGGGGCCTACCCGCGCCGCCGCATGCGGCGGGGACGGCGCGACGACTTCACGCGGCGGCTGACGCGCGAACATCGCCTGTCGACCGACGACCTGATCTACCCCGTATTCGTGATCCCGGGGCGCGGCCGCACCGAGGCTGTGGAGGCCATGCCCGGCATCGAGCGCTACACGGTGGACCGCCTGCTGCCGCACGCCGAGCGCTGCCTTCGGCTGGGCATCCCGGCGCTGGCCCTGTTCCCGGCGGTCGAGCCCTCGAAGAAAACCGCGGACGGCCGCGAAGCCGCCAATCCGAACGGCCTGGTGCCGCGCACGGTCGCGGCCCTGAAAAAGAATTTCCCGGAACTGGGCGTCATCACCGACGTGGCACTCGATCCGTACACCACGCACGGCCAGGACGGCGTGATCGACCGCAATGGCTACGTGCTGAACGACGAAACGATTGCGGTGCTGAAGCGCCAGGCGCTCGTCTGCGCCGCCGCCGGTGTAGACATCGTGGCGCCGTCGGATATGATGGATGGGCGGATTGGTGCGATCCGCAA
>CAZXNF010000524.1:0-1015 GCA_964641785.1 uncultured Streptomycetaceae bacterium
ATCCCCATTCCGACAATTGAAACATCCATCGCGTGGTCAAGTGTTGATTCGGGATATCGGAACTCCTCGAACATGTGTATGACCTGAGCGGATTTCGTGTGCATCGCTTCAGGCACACCGTAGAGGGCCTCGAACGCAGTCCATAGCTTCGGAAGGTCGTGTCGATATGCCGCTACCTCCTTAAGAGTCTTGCCGCGTGACAATGCAGACTTCAGGATCATTTCAAAGCCGTGATGAAACAGATTGCCGAACACCGCATGACATCGGTCAACCACAGCACGCCGACCATAGACATAGTACTCAGACGCGTTACGCGACGTTGCCACATCGTATCGATCTTCGCACGGCTTCAAGCGGGCCCTAACAGGAAGTGGTGTCTGTTGAACAGGATGACCACGCGGTCCGGGAAAGCGTTCATGGCCATGATCCTTGCGCGAAATCTTGAAGAAAACAGCTGTACCAAAAGCCGGTTAACGGGCTGCGCGTAAGCAACCAGTGGCGGTACAACGCCCACCGTCAGACCTCGTCGTTGAGGTGGCAAGCCGACTGATGACCGGCGGCGACTTCCCGCAGCGCGGGAATCTCTTCCCGGCAGCGCGCCATCGCATGCGGGCAGCGCGGATGGAAGTGGCAACCGGGGGGCGGGTGCAGCGGCGAGGGGATCTCGCCCTTCACCGGCGTATAGGCGCGCTTGCGCTTGTCCAGCGTGGGCACTTCCGCGAGTAGCGCCTGGGTATAGGGATGGTTGGGCCGCGCGTAGAGCTCAGCGGTGGGCGCGCTTTCGACTGCGCGGCCGAGGTACATGATGACCACGCGGTCGGACAGGTGCTCCACCACGCCGAGGTCGTGGCTGATAAACAGGTAGGTGAGGTTCAGTTCCTCGCGTAACTGGATGAAGAGGTTCAGCACCTGCGCCTGGATCGACACGTCGAGCGCGGCGATGGCCTCGTCGCAGACTAGGAACTCCGGGTTCACGGCGAGCGCGCGGGCGATGTTGATGCGGGCGCGCTCGCCG
>CAZXNF010000524.1:1025-1465 GCA_964641785.1 uncultured Streptomycetaceae bacterium
GCGCGGCGTTGGTACAGGCGGCGCGGAAGGCGTTCACGAGCGGGATATCGCGTGGGAGGTCGGCGCGTTTTGCGGCGAGATCCAGGAGCAGCAAGAGGGTAGAGCGGCGCTTGAGTTCGGGGTCCAGCCCCACTCGCCGCAGCAGCGCGTCCACGGCCTCGCCCGCCTCGGCGCCGGTGATGAGGCCGTGCGCGAGCGGGGCTTCGGCGATCGCGTCACCAACGCGCAGCCGCGGGTTGAGCGAGGCCGCGGCGTCCTGGAAGATCATCTGGATGTTCAGCTCGGCGGTGCGCCGCTCGCGCACGGGCATGTCCGCGAAATTGCGCCCCTGCCAGCGGCGTTCGCCGGCGGTGGGCGTCAGGATGCCGGCGGCGATGCGGCCGAGGGTGGACTTGCCGCAGCCCGACTCGCCGACGATGCCGAGAGTCTCGCCTTCGTCC
>CAZXNF010000524.1:1475-2847 GCA_964641785.1 uncultured Streptomycetaceae bacterium
GCCGACCAGGCCCACGACTTCCGCCGGTTTGAGGTCGAGCGTTACGCCGTCGAGCGCGTGCACCACCTGTTCCTCGACGTGGCGGCCCCGGGCGCCGAGCACGCGCGCGATCTTCGCCGCGGCGTCGAGCGGGCGCACGAAGCGCTTGGTGATGGCGTGCAGTTCGAGGAGGGCGGTCATGTTGTTACTGGGAATTTCGTAATTGTGTGACGGTCGCGCTCACGCATGCGTGCCACCCCCACCCTAGGCCTCCCCCTGCAAGGGGGAGGGGATAAAACCCCTTCCCCCTCTGAGGGGGAAGGTTGGGATGGGGGTGCGGCGTGTCACGAAGAAAGGTAAGGATCGTTAGATCGAAATCCGTTTTGCCGCCAGGATCAGTGTGGACGGATTCAGGGCGCCAGTTCCGCCGGCAGCGTCACGCCGACCTCGCGGTAATAGCGCACTGCACCCGGATGGAAGGTCATGAAGGTGTTGGCCGTTGCGTTCTTCGTCACGGTGGCGTTCGCGGCGGGATGCGCCTTGGCGATTTTCTGCGGGTTGTCGAGCACGGCTTTCACGAACCAGTAGGCGGTCGCTTCCGGCACACTCTTGTGCGCGATCACAAAGTTCCAGACCGCAACGGTGCGCACCGGCGCGGTCTGGCCCGCGTAGATGTTGGCCGGGATCACATAAGGCGCGAGGTAGGGGAAGCGTTTGCGGATCAGCGCGCTTTCGTCGTCGGTGAGACCAAAGATCACCGTCGGCTGTGTTTTCGCCATGTGCTCCATCGGCCCCAGCGGCAGACCGGCGCCGAACCAGAAGGCGTCGATCTTGCCTTCCAGCGCGAGCTTGCCCATCTCGAAAGGCGTGCCGTTGACGATGACGGGCGCGATGCCCAGCCGCTCGACGAGGCCGCGGAAGATCAGTTCCGCCGGCCCGCCTTTGGGGCCGACGCCCACGCGTTTCTTGTCGAGCTGCTGCATGGAGGTGATGCCGGTCGAGCGCAGCGCCGCGACGTGGAAGGGCGTCTCGTACATCGGCAGCAGCGCGCGCATGTCGCGCATCTGCTTGCCTTCGGTCCATTTTTCGCTGCCCGTCCAGCCTTCGAAGACCGGGCCCATGTTGGCGAGCGCTGTTTCCATGGTGCCGGCGTTGACGCGCTGCACGTTCTCCACGGAGCCGGCGGTGATGCGGATCACGATCGGCAGGCCGGTGACTTCGGTGACGACGTTGGCGATGCCCGGGCCGTAGTCGTAGAACGCGCCGCCCTGCGCGCCGGTGCCGAGCGTGACGGGCTCGGTCGGCATTTTGGGGGTACTGCTGCAGGCGGTCAGTGCGACGGCGGCGAGGAGGGCGGCGCGTTCTACGACTACGGCCCGGGCATCGCCAACGT
>CAZXNF010000525.1:0-2841 GCA_964641785.1 uncultured Streptomycetaceae bacterium
GTCCCAGACGGAAGCGTCGGTGAAGGCCGCGCGGCAGGCGTCAGCGTCGAGGCCGGGGATGCGCTTCAGGTACGGCAGGGGCGGCATGTTCATGATGGACATGCAGGGCACGCGGGACTTGGCCACCGCGTCCAGCAGTTCGCGTACGCCGGGGGAGCGGTACTGGGGTTCCTGCATCGCCAGCGCGATGAGGTCGTAGTCGCCCGGGTTCACGCCCTGCACGCCGCCGGCGGTCATCTTGCCCGGCAGATTCTTCGAGCGGATCTCGACCAGGCCTTCGCGGCCCTTGATCGGCATGCGCACGATCGCGCCTTCGCTGTTGATCAGGTCCGCCTCGGCCGGCAGACAGATCAGGTGCGTGTTGTGGCCGGCGAGCGCGAGCTTGGTGCCCAGCAGCGAGCCGTACGACGCGCCCATGATCATGATGTTGTACTTCTTGCCCATGGAAAATCTCCTTTGATGATGGGGGAACGGTCTGCGGTCTGACCCGGTTCGGGTGCAGCGTTCACGGATCAGCAGTGCCGTCCGTGTGCCGTTCGCCTTGGGGGGCCCAATGCTATTCAATCGAGGGGCGCTGCGCAATTTTCGCGCATGGTGCAGCACAGCACGGGGCCTGCGCATGGTGGTCAAGCGATGCGCCGCACGGGGTGCTGCGGATGAAACCGGTAAAATTTTCGCTCGCCGCCTGGTTACAGGCATCAATCCCCGAAAAAAGTTCATGACCGCTCCCCGCAGCAGCATTCGCGTCGGCACCGGCGCCGGTTTCTCCGACGACCGCATCGATCCGGCCGCCGCCCTGGCCGCGCGCGGCAAGCTCGACTACCTCGTCTTCGAATGCCTTGCGGAGCGGACGATCGCGCGCGAGACCCTCACGCGCCTGAAAGACCCCGAACGCGGCTATACGCCCTATCTCGTCGAGCGCTTCCAGGCCGTGCTGCCCGCCTGCACGCAGAACGGTATCCGTATCGTCACCAACATGGGCGCGGCCAATCCGCTGGGCGCCGCGCGCGCGGTGCGGCGGGAGGCGAAGGCGCTGGGCATCGCCGACCTGCCGGTGGCGGTGGTGACGGGGGACGATGTTGCCGACCTCGTGCGCCAGAATCCCCAGTTGCCGCTGATGGAAAGCGGCGAGCCGGTCGAGTCCCTGCTGCCGCGGATGGCTTCCGCCAACGCCTATCTGGGCGCCGACGTCATCCGCGACGGACTCGCCACTGGCGCACCCGTGGTGATGACGGGACGCGTTGCCGATCCCTCGCTGTTCCTCGGCACCATGCTGCATGGCCTCGGCTGGGCCTACGACGATTACCCGAAGCTGGCGGTCGGCACGCTCGCGGGCCATCTGATGGAGTGCGCGGGACAGGTCACGGGCGGCTGCTTTATCGACCCCGGCAGGAAAGACGCCGAGGACGCGGTGAACATCGGTTTTCCGTATGCCGACATCGGGCAGGACGGCAGCCTGCTGCTCGGCAAGCTCGAAGATTCGGGCGGGCGACTCGATGTTATGACCTGCACCGAGCAGGTGCTGTATGAAATGCACGATCCGACGAGCTACATCACGCCCGACTGCATCCTCGACATCACCGGTGTCGAGTTCGCGCAGGAGGGCAAGCACCGCGTACGCGCAAAGGGCGCCAAGGCGCGGCCACGTACGCCGACCTACAAGGTCGTCGTCGGCTATCATGATGGCTACATCGGCGAAGGCGAAGTGGCTTATGCTGGCCCCAACGCGGTCGCCCGCGCGCAGCTGGCCGAGAAGATCGTGCGCGAGCGCCTGCAGCTGCGTGGTTTCACCTATCCCGAGATCCGGGTCGATTACATCGGCATGTCCAGCCTGCACGGCATGGGGGAGGGACGGCCCGAGCCTTACGAAGTGCGCCTGCGCATCGCGGCGCGCAGCCCCGACCGCAAGGCCGCGCTGGCCGTTGGCTTCGAAGTGCGCACGTTGCACGTCAACGGCCCCTCGGGCGGCGGTGGTGGGTCCAACGCCATCCGCGAAGTGCTGGCGGTCAAGTCGATCCTGATGTCACGCAACCTGGGCCAGCGTATTGTCATCGATAACGTCGGCGGCGCCGGCGGTACCATCGGCTCGGCTCGTGGCGCCCGTGCCGCGCCTGATGGCTACACGATCTTGCTCGGACACACTGGCACTCTCGCGGCGAATGTTGGCCTTTACAAGAAACTGCCCTATGACACCTTGCGGGACTTCGAGATGATCGGCTCGTTGGGCGACCAGCCACAGTTCCTGATCATCAAGAAAAGCCTTCCGGTGCGCGACTTCAAGGAATTCGCCGAGTATGCCCGCAGCCAGCAACAACGTATGACGTATGGCACTGCAGGGGTCGGGTCAGCCACCCACTTGGGTGGGCTGCTTCTTAACGCAGCATTGGGCACCGATACCACGCCTATCGCCTATCGCGGCTCGGGGCCGGCGATGGTTGATCTCATGGCCGGACAGATCGACTTCCTGATCGACGTCTCCTCCACCGCCCTGCCACGAATCCGCTCCGGCGCGGTGACGCCGATCGCCGTGTTAAGGATGGCGCGGGTGCCCGCGGCACCCGAGATTCCAGGGGCTAAAGACATCGGACTGCCTTCCCTCGATTCCAGCATCTGGACCGTGTTCGCAGCGCCGAAAGGCACGCCGCGCGCCATCGTCGATAAGCTGAACCAGTCGCTCAAAGCCGCCCTGGATGATTCCTTGGTAAAGACGCGGCTGGAACAACTTGGCGTAGAACGGCCGGAAGCCGAGCGCACCAGCCCCGACGGTACGAAGGCGTTCGTGCGCTCTGAGATCGACCGCTGGCTGCCCATTATCCATAAGGCGGGAATTTCGCTGGATTA
>CAZXNF010000526.1:0-2841 GCA_964641785.1 uncultured Streptomycetaceae bacterium
GCGCAGGGGGTCCATCGGCTGCCAGAAACCGCGATGCGGATAGGCCGAAAGCTGGCTTTCGGCCGCCAGGCGCTCCAGCGGTTCGCGTTCCCAAGCCGTCGTGTCGCCCGCGATGTAGGGCAGCACCTTGGGCGACAGCACGAAGAAACCGCCGTTAATCCAGGCGTTGTCGCCGGAAGGCTTTTCGTCGAACTTGGCGACTTTCGAACCCTCCAGCACGATCGCGCCGTAGCGGCCCGGTGGCTGCACGGCGGCGAGCGTGGCGAGTTTGCCGTTGCCGCGGTGCAGGGCGATCTGCGCCTTGAGGTCGATGTTGGCCACGCCGTCACCATAGGTAAAGCAGAAATCTTCGCCGTCGAGGTATTTGGCCACCCGCTTGAGACGGCCGCCGGTCATGGTGTTCTCACCAGTGTCCACCAGCGTCACCGTCCACGGCTCCGCACTGTTTTCGTGGATCTGCATGCGGTTCTCGCGCAGGTCGAAGGTCACGTCCGACATGTGCATGAAGTAGTTGGCGAAGTATTCCTTGATCAGGTAGCCCTTGTAGCCGCAACACACGATGAAATCGTTGATGCCATGCGCGGAATAGATCTTCATGATGTGCCACAGGATCGGCTTGCCGCCGATCTCGATCATGGGCTTCGGCCGGAGGTGGGATTCCTCGCTGATCCGCGTGCCCAAGCCTCCGGCAAGGATGACCGCTTTCATGCGCGGGCCTGACAGCGTGACTGGCCGCGGCAAGTGGTGCCGGACAAATGCCGATTCATCGATGGGTCCTTTGGTGGCACGGCGGCCGTGACCTTGAGCGAAGCAGAGACCCGTCAGGCCGCGGGCTTGTCCTGCTGGCGCTGCACGCCGACCCAGAACCCCATCGGCATGAGGTTGAAGGTGACGAGGTCGAAGCGGTCGAGGAACTTGCGCAGCCACCACCCGGAGGGTTGCTGGATCAAGTGCGCGTTGCGGCCGTCGGGCAGGACCTTGACGGCGGGACCGGTGTGCACGGTGAAGACCCCGATGCCCTGGGTGACGCGCTGGAGGTCGTCGAGCACGTTGTCGAGCAGGTTCGGCTCGATGTGCTCCAGCACGTCGATGCAGGCGACGAACCCGCAGGGCTGCGGCACCGCCGCCCACTCCGGGCGCGCCGGGTCGTAGTGGTGGATGGTGAGCGGGCGCTGGATGTGCTGCTTCAGCGTCTGGCCCAAGCGGCCCTTGCCGGCGCCGTAGTCGAGGATCTCGGACACGCGCATGGTCTCGATCACTTCCGCGACCATCGGCGCGTAGCCGACGGAAGCGACCCCGTAGTCGGGGTTTTCATGCAGCTTCTCCTGCATCTTCCGGTAGTCTTCGGTGATGAGTGTGGACGACATCCTGATCCTTTGACTGCCGCAACAGCGCGGTGGCACGATGGGCAAACGGGATTTTACCCTTAGAGCCTGTTATGGACTTAAACGTATGCGGCGAACGCGGGAGTCGGGGTTCAGTGCTAGGAGCCGGTCGCGCCGCAGTGCCAGCACTGCAAGCTGAGCGGCGACAACGCAATGGACCCCGAATCCCGCGTTCCCTTCGGGTTGAGCCAAAAGGGCCCGTCTGCGTCGTTGCTCGTCGTTGCATAGAGGGGCTATGCGGCCTCCTCGCGCCTAGCAGCCGGACCCTTTTGGCTCAACGCCGCGTGCGTTTAAGTCCATAACAGGCTCTGGCGCGCCGCCCCCCGCATGGACCCCGAAACCAGCCTCGCCGCCTTGTTCGCCGCGAGCTTCCTGGCCGCCACGCTGCTGCCGGGCGGCTCGGAGGCAGCGCTGTTTGCCGTGCTGAAGCTGCATCCGGACAGCGTGTGGCCGGCGCTCGCGGTGGCGACCGTCGGCAACACGCTGGGCGGCATGAGCTCCTGGCTGATCGGCCGCCTGCTGCCGCGCGAACCGCTGCCGGCGCGGCTGGTCCCTTACGCCGGCACGCTCGCGCGCCTGCAGCGCTATGGCAGCCCGGCGCTGCTGGCGGCGTGGGTGCCGATCATCGGCGACCCGCTGTGCGTGGCGGCCGGCTGGCTGCGCGTGAATCCGTGGACCGCGTGCGCCTTCATGGCGGTGGGCAAGGCCGCGCGCTACGCGGTCATTACGGCCGCCGCGGTCTGATTGTCCAACCCCGAAAAATCGCCATAAACCGTTTGATAATCAGGGATGTTGCAGCGCGGGAGCCGGCGGCGGGCACGGTAGAATGAGGGCCCTACCGGGAATCCCATGACGACCCCCCGCCTGCGCGAAATTCCGTACAACTACACGTCGTTCTCCGACCGCGAGATCGTGATCCGTCTGCTCGGGCCGGACCTGTGGGCGGTGCTCGACGAATTGCGCGGCGCGCGCCGCACCGGGCGCTCGGCGAAGATGCTGTACGAGGTGCTGGGCGACATCTGGGTGGTGTCGCGCAACCCCTACCTGGAAGACGACCTGCTCGGCAACCGCAAGCGCCGCGCGGCCTTCATCGCCGACATGCGGCAGCGGCTGGCCGCGATCGACGCGCGGCGCGACGACGACGATGGGCGCGTCATGGAACTGCTCGCGGCCGCGCGCGCAGCGGTCGACCGCTTCGAGAACGCGTTCGAGGAGACGCTCGCCCTGCGCCGCAAGGTGAACGCGCGGCTGGCGCGCGTCACACGCCGGGACAACGTGCAGTACGACGGCCTCGCGCGCGTGTCGCACGTCACCGACGCCACCGACTGGCGCGTGGAATACCCCTTCGTCGTCATCCATCCGGACACGGAAGACGAGGTGCGCGACATCGTGGAAGCCTGTATCGCGCTCGGCCTGACGATCGTGCCGCGCGGCACGATCGTCAGGCCGAGCGCGA
>CAZXNF010000527.1:0-2814 GCA_964641785.1 uncultured Streptomycetaceae bacterium
CATTCAGCGCAAGCACATTGGTCTGTTCGGTGATGTCCGAAATCAGGCCCACGATTTCGCCGATCTCCTGCGAGCTTTCGCCGAGGCGTTTGATCCGCTTGGCCGTCTGCTGGATCTGTTCGCGGATCTCGTTCATGCCGGCGATGGTGTTGCGCACCACGCCCGCGCCCTTGCCGGCGGCCGCGAGCGAACGCTCGGCGCCATGAGCCGCCTCCCCTGCGCGGGAGGACACTTCCTGGATCGAGCCCACCATCCGCGCGACCGTGCCGCCGCCCTCGCGCAACTCTCCGGTCTGCTGTTCGGTCGCGGCCAGCAGTTCCCGCGAAATGGCCTCCGCGCGATCGGTCGCCGTCGCCACCTCGCCGGTGGTTCGGTTGATGGTGGCGACGATGCCGCGCATGTCATCGACCGAAGCGTTGATGGCGTCGGCGATGGCGCCCGTGAAGTCCTCCGTGACTTTCGCCTGCACGGTCAGGTCACCGTCAGCGAGCCCGCCGATCTCGTCCAGCAGCCCGAGAATCGCGTGCTGGTTGCGTTCGTTGGCCGCACCTTCCGCCGCCGCCCGCGCACGGGCGTCTCCGATCCAGAGCCGTGCGAGCCAGGCCAGCGCGGCCAGGACGATCACCGCCGCCACGACCGCCGTCCACAGCCGCCCCGAGTAGTCCGCCGCCTCGCCGTGGAACACGCCCACCAACGCCAGCGGGCCGGTCAGCAGCCGGTCGCTCGCTTTCGATAATTCGCGGCTGGCCTGCTTGGCCTCGGCCAGATCGGCCATGCGCTTGACGATCTCCTCGATACCCGTCGCAAACGGCTGAAACGCCTCATGCAGCTGCTCGGCCTTGCGGCGGACGACGGGGTCCACCGCTGCCGACGTGCCGGTATCCTTGCGCCCTTCCAGAACCGTGTCCAGCGCCTGCCGGAACTGGCGCACATTCACGGCCAGCTGCAGCGCCACCTGCGGGTTCGGATTGTCGGTCGACACCAGCTGAACCGCATTCGAGAAGTCGAAGTTGGCGACGTCGCTCTGCATCTGCCGGGCCAGGGTGACGATGCGCGTGGCTTCACGCTTTTCGGTGGCAAGCACGGAAAGCTCCTGGGTAAGACCCGGCAGGCGCCCCCGTGCAGCCTCGACGGCCAGTTCCTGCCGGCGCAGTGCGATCAGCTCGGCCTTGAGGCCCAGGATCAGGTTGACCCGGCGCTCCGCCTGCAGCCAGGCCGGTGCCAGTTCACGCAGCACCGTCTGGCCGGCCTCCGGCGCGGCGGCTACGAGCGTCGGTCCGCGACGCCCGCCTTCCTGCAGCAACTGCAGGTCGGCGGCGAAGCGCTCCGTGCTTTCGCCGAGCTGCGCGAACGCCGGCTCGTTGCCCACCACCGCCTGCTGGGCACTGTTGGCGAGGCGCTGCGACAACATCTGCATTTCGGTGGCCACCGCGATCGCGCCGCCGACCCGGCTGTTGCGGTCGGCGTACATGAGAACAGAGCCCACCGCCACCAGCAGGCCGAGCAAGGCCGCGATCCCGAGCAGTTGCAGTTGCATGTAGACGCGACGTCCGCCGTGCAGCCGCATCACTACGGAACGCTCGGCTTGCGCTTCCTCGAGTTCCAGCGAGACGCTCGGCGCCTGCGCAACGGACTTCGCGGCCGCTACACCCGCACCCGCGGTTCCAGGGCCGCCGAACAGCGGCAGCTTCACTCCCAATTCGGACATGTTCAGCTCTCCACAGGCGTCAGTGCAATGCGGCGCCGAGGAAGTCGGTGCTGCGAACCAGCGATTCGACGGCGAGCTCGTAGCGCAGGTTGCCATCCCGCTTCCCGTTTTCGCCGTGCGCGGCATAGGCCGTCGCCACCCAATCCGGCAGCGCTGACGTCGCCGGTGCCCGCACCAGCCCGCGCACATTCACCAGGCCGGCGGAACGTTCGAACAGCAGGCCCGCGCTTACGCCGTAGCGCGGCGCCAGGACCAGCAGCCGCGCCTCCATCGCCAGGGGCGTGGCCGGTTCGCCCCGCAACGCGGCGAAATCGACGACCGTAATCAGCCCCCCGCGCACATTCGCGAGGCCGCGCAGCCACGGCTGGACCAGTGGAATGCGGGTGATCGGCGGCAGCGGGATGATCTCCTGCGCATCGCGCAGGTCGACCAGCCATTCCGTGGCGCCGGACCGCATGCCGACGTGCGTGCTGACCGTGCCCGCACCGGCAGACTCCTGCAGGCGGCGCGCCAAGTCTTCCTGATAATCCGCCAGGCGGATGCGTTCGTTCATGGGCGTGCTCCGGGACGGATGAGGTCAGGCGAACGCGCCGACCCGCTCGAGCAATTGTTGGGCGTTGATCGGTTTGACCAGGTAGTCACGCGCGCCCTGGCGCATGCCCCACACGCGGTCCGATTCCTGGTGCTTGGAGGTGCAGAAGATCACCGGGATACCGCGCGTCGACTCGTCGCGGGCCAGATGGCGCACCGTCTGGAAGCCGCTCATGCCGGGCATCACCACGTCCATCAGGACCAGGTCCGGGCGTTCGGCCTTCATTTTTTCGAGTGCTTCCTCGCCGGAATGCGCGGCAATCACGTGATAGCCGCCACTGGCCAGCACGCCCGACAGAAAATGCAGGTCCGTCGCCGAGTCCTCGACCACCATTACCGTCTTCGCTTGCATCAGCTTGTCTCCAGATTCAGCGCCGGCCGGCGCGCGTGTTTGATCACCGCATCGGTCAGCGCCTGTTGCACAAAAGGCTTGGTCAGGTATTCATCGGAGCCCGCCATGCGACCGCGCGCGCGGTCGAAGAGGCCGTCCTTGCTCGACAACATGATCACCGGCG
>CAZXNF010000528.1:0-2798 GCA_964641785.1 uncultured Streptomycetaceae bacterium
AGAGAATTCCGGCCATATCGTCTGCCTCGACCGCCACACCACCGGCGATGCCATCGTGTCCGCCCTCCAGGTGCTGGCGGCGCTGCGGGCGACCGGCACCACGCTGGCGGAGACCACCAAGCCCGTCAAACTGCTGCCGCAGATTCTGATCAACGTCCGAACGTCCCGGCGTTTCGATTTCGCGCGCGACGCTGGCGTAAAAAAGGCCGTCGCCAGCGCGGAAAAAAGCCTGAACGGCGCTGGCCGCGTGCTGCTGCGCGCCTCCGGCACGGAGCCGTTGATCCGCGTCATGGTGGAAGGCGCCTCGCGGGCCAGGGTCAGGCAGTGCGCGAATGCGATCGCGGCGGCTGTGAAGGCGGCGGCGAGCGCAGGATAAACAAGGCGACCATTGCGCTGAGCGTGATCAGCGCCGAAGCCGCCAGAGACCAGATTCCCCACCGGTCGAGCAACAGGCCGAACAGCAGCGGCGCCGTGGCCTGCGCCATTCTGGCCGGCGCTCCGATCAGTCCCTGACGGTAACCGTAGTCCTTCGGGCCCAGCAGCGCGAGCGGCAGCGTGCCCTTGGCGATCGTCAGCATTCCATTGCCCGCGCCGTGCAGGACGGCGAAAGCCGCCAGTCCCAACGGCATGCCGAAGATCGCCAGCATTCCGACGCCCAGCGGGTGCAGGGTCGCTGCGATGCGCGCGGCAACGATCGGATGGATGCGCCTCAGGAGGCCGAACTCGGCCAGCCGGGCCGCGACTTGCGCAGGCCCCACCAGTGCGGCATAGCCAACCGCTTCCGCAGGTGATGCGCCGGCCTCTTGCAGCAGGCGGGGCAGGTGGGTGGCCATTGCCCCGGTGACGAACCAGGTCGCTGCAAATATGAAGGCCAGCAGCCACAGTACCGATGTCCGGTGAACGTTCTCTTCGGGTCGAGCGGACGACGGAGCAAGCGTGTCAACCGGAGAGGCTTGCGAGGGAAGGCCATACCGATTGAGCGGCAGGCAGACGAAGAGGTGGATGCCGGACCAGACGAGGCATGCGGTGCGCCAGCCCCATTCGCTTTCGATGGCCGCAGTCAGTGGCCAGCCCAGGGTGCTGGCGAAACCGGCGATGAGCGTGATCCCGGTAATCGGGGCGCGTGCGGCTGCGCCATAGATCCGGGCGAGGGTGGCGAACGCGGCATCGTACAGCCCCATCCCCATGCCCAGGCCAAGCATCGCCCAGGCCAGCGCCAGCGTGACCGGACCCTGCGCGCCGGCCAGCAGGGCAAGCCCGGTGGCCAGCACCAGGTTCGATAGGCACAGCACGCCTTTACCGCCGGCGCGGTCGATCGCGCGACCGACACGGGGAGCGATCAGCGCGGATAGCACCAGGGCGCCGGAAAAGGCTGCGAGCACGGTGGTGACCGATACGCCTGCCGCAGCGGCGATGGGTTCAGCCAGTATCGCCGGCAGGTAGTAGCTCGAGGCCCACGCCAGGGTCTGGGTCGTCCCGAGCACAATCACCACCCGGGTGACGGCTGCCGGGCTTGACGGCTTTTCCATATTTCGATTATTGTGGAAATATGGAAACGACACAAGTGGTGGCTGCCTTGGGCGCGCTGGCGCAGGAAACCCGCCTGGCGGTTTATCGACTGCTCGTGCAGCGCGGTCCCGCAGGCATGCCCGCGGGCCGCATCGGGGAAGAACTCTCCATCCCGCCGGCGACCCTGTCCTTTCACCTGAAGACACTCGAACAGGCGGGCCTTGCGCGATCGCGGCAGGACGGCCGGTTCGTCATTTACAGCGCCGATTTTGCAGCGATGACCGCCGTGCTTGGCTACCTGACCGAGAACTGTTGTGGCGGCAACGATTGTCTGCCGCTGCCCGCAGCGTGCCGCCCGTCCAAACCGAAGAAGGAGACCGTCCGATGAAACGCATGCATGTGCATCTCGCCGTCGAGGATCTCGACCGCAATATCGCTTTCTATTCGCATGTGTTCGGCGCCGCGCCGACCGTGCACAAGACCGACTACGCGAAATGGATGCTCGACGATCCGCGCGTGAACTTCGCCATCTCAACGCGCGGCGCGCAGCCGGGCCTCGACCACCTGGGCATACAGGTGGAGAGCGCGGATGAGCTGGAGTCCGTCCGCGGCAATCTGGCCGCCGCCGATGCGGGCGTCGAGGCGGAAAGCGGCGAGTGCTGCTACGCGCGCGCGGACAAGTACTGGGTGCAGGACCCGCAGGGCATCGCGTGGGAGGGCTATCACACGCTGGGCGCCGTCCCCGTATTCGGCAGTGCCCGCCCGGTGCTGGGCGCCGGCGAGGACGCGGCGCCGGCTACCGCCTGTTGTGCGCCGAAAAGCGCCATCAAGGTTCCGGTTAAATCCTGTTGCTGAGCTTTCAGACAACCCTTTTCGAGGAATCGCTCATGTCGGACCAACCCTACAACGTATTGTTTTTGTGCACCGGTAACTCCGCGCGCTCGATCATGGCGGAGGCGTACCTCAACTCAGTCGGTCAAGGACGCTTCAAAGCTTGGAGCGCGGGCAGTCATCCGGCGGGCAAGGTCAATCCCTTTGCGATCGAACTGGTGCAGAAAAATCGCCTGCCCACGACCGACCTCCGCAGCAAAAACTGGGACGAGTTCGCGGTGCCCGGCGCGCCGAAGATGGATTTCGTTTTTACCGTGTGCGATAGCGCCGCCGCCGAGGCTTGCCCGCTCTGGCCCGGACAACCCATGACCGCGCACTGGGGCGTTGCCGATCCGGCCGCCGTGGAGGGGACCGACGACGAGAAGCGCCGGGCACCGCGAACTCGTCCCAGTTTTTGC
>CAZXNF010000529.1:0-2790 GCA_964641785.1 uncultured Streptomycetaceae bacterium
GGCATTCGGTGGTTCCTTGCCCAACTGCCGCGAGACGCGCCACGCCATCGCGCCGAGCACGATCACCCCCAGCACCAGCGCGCCCCACAGGCTCCAGCGCTTCCAGTCGATCGCTGCCTCGCGCCGGGCCTCACCGCCGAGCGGCTGCTGAGCACCGCCTGCACTTTGAAAGCCTGCTCCACCGGCGTCCGCGTGACGGCAGCACGGATGGTCTGCGCGGCCGCTTCCTCGTAGCCGGGAATCAAGGTCTCAATGGCAAACGCGCCCGCGCGCGCCTCGCGATTGCCATAGGCCAGTTGGAACGGCGGCGCTCCGCGGGCGGCAAACACCAGCCGCTGCGGCACCCAGCCCGCATGCAGGCGCGGCAGGCCCTCGCCAAGACCGCCGCCCCGCGTATCCACGCGCAGCAGCCAATAACGCTCCGGCGTCGTGCCGAAGCTCAAGTCGGGACTGACGATCTCGCCGCCGCCCTGCCGCAAGCGGTAAGCAACGCCACGCGTTACAGAACGCCACGGCTGGTCGGCCCGGTCCCGCGCCAGCAGTTCCACCTGCGCAACGGTATTAGGCTGCGGCAGATCGAAGCGCGCGCGGTCCGCCGGGAAACGGCCGCCGAGATCGAACACATATTCGCCGGGCCTGTCGCCTATCGCCGCCTCCTGCGCCAGCCATTCACGGGCCAGCGCCGCATCGCGTCCCGCCGGCTCGCCGCGCGTCGAGGTCAGCAACGGCGGCACCCGTCCCGCCTCGGGCGCCACCCACGACAGCCGCAGGTATTTTGCTTTCTGCGCCGGCAGCGGCCACTCCACGCGCTTCTGCTCCAGCCGCTGACCGCCCGCTACCAGGCTGACCAGTGGCGCCGCCGGCGCCAGCGTGCGCCATACCGCCAGGTCGTCGCTCGCCTCTACCCGCAGGCGCCCGGCGTAGCCATCCGCCGGAGATGCCCAGTCGAGTTCGAGCGCGCGCAACGGCCGGTCCAGCGTTGAAAGATCGACGACGTAAGCGATCACCTGCTGTGCCGCCGGCCCCGGCTTGGCGCCGGTGGCGACATCCACCGCCATCGCGCCGTCCGCTCGCTTGCGCACACGCAGGGTCAATCCCTCCACCGGCGTGCCCGCTGCCGCCTTCAGCGGGAACAGGGTCAAACCGACCGCCGGTGGCGTTTCAATGCCGGTCGTCCGGCGCGGCCGCCATGCGTAGGGCATCACTTCGCCTGCGCCATTGAACACACGCACGTCGGCAAGATCCGGGTGTACGGCACCCCGATAGACGGCAGCCGGCAGCGTGACCTCATACAGCGCCTCGCCGCCGTCGGCGTCGAGCGTCCAGCCGTAGGCGAAAGCGCGCGGCTGTTCGGCCGCCTGCGCTGCGCAGACGCACACGCACAACAAAAGAACAGGAATTCTCATGCCGGCTTCTCCTCCGCCTTGGGCGGGACCGGCGCGAAGTAGCCGATGACGATGACCAGCAGCCCGACGCCGATGAACGAGATCCAGCGCCCCGCGGTGCCCGAGTTGGACAGGTCGATCAGGAACAGCTTGGCGATCACCACACCAAGCAACGCCGCGCCGATCGCCCACAGCGCGCGCAGGCTCCGGCGGGTGCCGACGACCATCGCCCCCAGCGCGAGCAGCGACCAGAAGAGCGAGAAGGCAGCCTGCACCAGCACCGAACGCAGCATGGCGTCGAGCCGGAACGGCACATCGGCGTAATGATGGAGCGTGCGCAGCAGCACCCCGTTCAACACGATGAACAACAGCGCGCCCAGCAAGCGTAGCGCCGTGGTCGCCGACGGCAGCGTGGCCTGCGGTAGTGCGAGGCGCTGCACATGCACGTACCAGGTGGCCACCGCCAGCAGCGCGCCTGCCTGTGCCAGGTCGAGGGGATTCAGGAGCGGCACGTACGGCAGCGGCGCCGGATTGCCGTCGCTGGCGAAGTTCGCGTACACGATCCAGCCCAGCACGAACAGCGCCAGCGGCAAGGCGCCGGCATACAGATAGGCGTAGCGGTGCGCGCGCACCGGCCAGCCCAGTCGCTCGCCGAACGCCGCGAAGGTGGCGATCAGGGCGCCCGGCACCAGCGCCCACGCGATCAGGGGCCACACGCGCTTGCCGTCGACGGCGTGGTCGATCTGCCAGCCCAGTTCCCAGGACAGCAGCACGGCCAGCAACCAGAACCCGGCCGCGTGCAGCCGTTCCAGCGCCGCTTCCTCGCGCCCTTCGCGGGCATGCAGGGCCCACAGATGCACGCCGAATACGCAGGCCCAGCCGATCGCCATCTGGTGCGCAAAGGGATGCGCCTGCGACGGCATCCCCCAAGGCAGCAGCGCGAGGATCACCGCGCCCAACGGCACGCTGGCAAGCGCCACCCAACCGGCATCCTCCCAGCCGAGGCGGCGCCACAACACGCCGAAGAACGCGCAGGTACCCGCGCAAAACAGCAGGTACGGATGCCAACCCCAGCCCGCGGGCGCGTGGCGGTCGATCTCGTACAAGCCGCCGCCGAACCACCACAGGACGCCCCACACGAACAGCAGTCGCGCCACGACGTATTCGCCTTCCGTCACACGCGCGCGGTTCGCCGCCAGGTAGCGGCTGCAGAACAACCCGGCTGCACTCACCATCACGCAACCCAGATAAAGACTGTTCAGCACCGGCAAACTGCCGGACGTGGAAACCGCATCCACAAGAAAGGCGAAGCCGGCGCCCAGCTGCAGCAAGAGGCCGAAGGCGCGGGCGAGCCGACGGTTCTGCCGTACTCCCACCCACACGATCGCCGCGCCCTCCACCGCCC
>CAZXNF010000530.1:0-2775 GCA_964641785.1 uncultured Streptomycetaceae bacterium
TGAACGCGCGGGGCACCGCGCCCAACAGCGGCGTCCACGCTCGCCGTCGAGTGCGTGCCCAAGCGGCCGCGCCGCCATCTGCCGCGCGACAATCACGGTGAGAGCGCAGCGACAATCTGGGTGAGAGACGCTCGGCGGCGGCTTCACGTAGGGAGGGCGTAGCCCGACTGGAGTGAAGCCGCCGCCGAGCGACGCGCTTTTCGGGCGCGTCTGACGGTCGTGGTCGGTCGACGTAAGGACGGAGCCTTCTCTTGCTGAAGGATTCGCCCTTGCCCGGCCGCCCGATCACCGATCGTCAGATGAGGATGTTCATCACCATGCGTATCACCCACACGACTGCGATTGCCGCCGCCAAGGCGGGCTTCAGCCCGGCTTCGGGCTATCGCCTCGCCGACGACCCGCGGCTGCCCTCGCAGAAGGCCAAGCCGCGCACGCGCCGCCGGCCCGATCCGCTTGCCGGGATCTGGGAGGAAGAGGTCGTCCCGATGCTCGCGGCCGCCCCGGCTTTGCGCGCCGTCGGCGTCTTCGAGGAGATTGCCCGGCGCCATCGCGAGCTGGCCCCCGGCACAAGGCGCACGCTCGAGCGCCGCATCCGCGCCTGGCGCGCCGTCAATGGCCCCGACCAGGACGTCATCTTCCGTCAGCTTCATGTGCCGGGCCGGCTCGGCCTGTCCGACTTCACCCACATGGGCGATGCCAAGGTTCGGATCGCGGGCGTGGCGCTCGACCATCGCCTCTATCACTTCCGCCTCGCCTTCTCGGGCTGGGAGCATGCCCATGTCGTACTCGGCGGCGAGAGCTACGTGGCGCTGGCCGAAGGCCTGCAGAACGCGCTGTGGGCGCTCGGCGGCGCGCCGGCCGAGCACCGCTCCGACAGCCTCTCCGCCGCCTTCCGCAATCTCGAGCACGAGAGCGAGGCCGACGCCACCCGCCGATACCACGAGCTTTGCGCCCATTACGCCATGCAGCCGACACGCAACAATGCCGGCATCGCGCACGAGAACGGCGCCATCGAGAGCCCCCATGGCCATCTCAAGGCCGGCCTCGAAGACGCCCTGCTGCTGCGCGGCGCGCGCGACTTCGATGATCTCAATGCCTATCGCCGCTTCGTCGACGAACTCGTCGGCCGGCGCAATGCACGCAAGCGCAAGCACCTCGAACTCGAGCGCGCGGCACTGCGCGCGTTGCCCGCACGGCGAACCGGCGACTGGGAAGAGACCCTCGTCACCGTCACCTCCAGCAGCGGCTTCATCCTGCGCAAGGTGTTCTACTCCGTGCCCTCGCGCCTCATCGGCCATCGCCTGCGCGTGCGCCTGTGGGACGACCGGCTCGATTGCTTCCTCGGCGCCAGCCTGCTGATGAGCCTGCGCCGCGGCCGCGCCCAAGCCAGCGGCAAGCACGGCCACGTCGTCGACTATCGCCACGTCATCCACGCCCTCAAGCGCAAGCCAGCCGCGCTCCTCAACCTCGTCTATCGCGATCAGCTCTTCCCGCGCACGACCTATGCCCGCCTGTTCGACGCTCTGCTCGAGCGCGAGAGCGAGAAGAAGGCCTGCCGCATCATGGTCGAGATCCTGGCGCTCGCCCATGAGCGCGCCTGCGAGGCCGAGCTCGCCGAGATCATCGCTGCCCAGCTCGAGTCCGGCGGCCTGCCCGATCTCGCCGCCTTGCGCCAGCGCTTCGCCCCGGCCACCACCGTCCCTGACGTCACCGTCACGCTCGGCGCGCTCAGCGCCTACGACGAACTCGGCACATCGTGCGTGGGCCCGGCGGTGGCGTCATGAAGACCACCGATGCGATCGACACCGCGCGCCTGGCGCTTCTCCTGGCCGAGTTGCGCCTGCCCGCCATCAACCTGATCTGGTCCGACTTCGCCGCGCGCGCCGACAAGGAGGCTTGGCCCGCCGCGCGCTTCCTCGCCGCCCTCGCCGAGCACGAAATGGCCGAACGCGCGCGACGGCGCATCGCGCGCCACCTCGAGGAAGCCCGCCTGCCCACCGCCAAGACCATCGACAGCTTCGACTTCGACGCCGTCCCCATGGTCAGCAAGGCCCAGCTCATGGCCCTCGCCGCGGGCGATGCCTGGCTCGAGAAGGGCGCCAATCTGCTGCTGTTCGGCCCGCCCGGCGGCGGCAAATCCCATCTCGCGGCAGCTCTCGGCCTCGCGCTGGTCGAGAATGGCTGGCGCGTCCTCTTCAGCCGAACCACCGATCTCGTCCAGAAGCTCCAGATCGCGCGCCGCGAACTCGCCCTCGAAGCCGCCATCGCCAAGCTCGACAAATATCATCTCCTCATCCTCGACGACCTCGCCTACGTCACCAAGGATCAGGCCGAAACCAGCGTCCTCTTCGAACTCATCTCCCAGCGCTACGAGCGCCGCTCCATCCTCATCACCGCCAACCAGCCCTTCGGCGAATGGGGAAAGATCTTCCCAGACCAGGCCATGACCCTCGCCGCCATCGATCGCCTCGTCCATCACGCCACCATCTTCGAGATGAACGTCGACAGCTATCGCCGCAAAGCCGCCATCGAGCGAAAGCGCGGTCCAGGACGACCGCCACAGCGCGCAACAGCCAAATCAACCGCCTGATCGTCGCGCCGCGACAATCAAATCCAGAATCCCCTTGCAGCCAAAATCCAACCCGACAATCATCACCACGCCGCGACTGCAGTTCTCACCCTGATTGTCGCCGCACTCTCACCCAGATTGTCGCGCTACAGCCATCGCTGCCGGCGAAGAGACTGTTCTTTCTTGTAAGGGTCAACGGCTTGATG
>CAZXNF010000531.1:0-2771 GCA_964641785.1 uncultured Streptomycetaceae bacterium
CTCTTTGGAGACGCTGGTGCCGGCGATGGGCATCACCGGCACCAGCGTCTCCAAAGAGGCGGCGGGGATCGTGCTCGCCGACGACAACTTCGCGTCCATCGCCGCGGCAGTCGAGGAAGGGCGGCGCGTCTACGACAATCTCATCAAGTCACTGGCCTTCGTGCTGCCGACCAACCTCGGGCTGGCGCTGATCCTTATGTGGGCGGTAGCGTTCTTCCCGTTTGCCGAGGTCACGCACGTGATCGATGGCGTCGCGCATACGGTGCGCGAGCTGCTGATGCCGATGACGCCGGCGCAACTGCTGTGGATCAATCTGGTCGCGGCCGTGGCGTTGGCGCTGCCCTTGGCGTTCGAGGCGAAGGAGCCCAACATCATGAACCGTCCGCCGCGCGACCCGGCCGCACCGGTGCTCAGCGGGTTCATCGTCATGCGCACGTTTGTCGCGGCGATCCTGATGACCGCCGGCGCGATCGGGCTCTTCCTCTACGAGTTCCGCGCCGCGGGGGGCAGCGGGCCCGAGGCGCTCGCCAAGGCGCAGACGATGGCCGTCACCACGGTAATCATGTTCCAGATCTTCTACCTGCTCAACTGTCGCTCGCTGCGCGATTCGATGCTGAAGATCGGGGTATTCAGCAACCCGACCGTGTTCATGGGCATCGCGGCGATCCTCGGACTGCAGGCGATGTTCATCTACACGCCGTTCATGCAAGCCATCTTCGAGACGTCGCCCTTGAGCCTCAGCGATCTCCTCGTGAGCACGCTCGTCGGCGCCATAATCCTGCCGGTGATCAGCCTGGAGAAGTGGTGGCGAAATCGTGGCTGAGATGAAGCACGGGCGCGCGCCGGACGCGGCGCTGCCCTCAACGGCACCTTCGACGACACCGAAAAAAAATAACCCGCTGCTCGAACTTCTGATCAGCATCGTCATCCCCGCCGTCATTCTGATCAAGTTCAGCGGCGCGCAGGACCTGGGCGCCGTTCGGGGGCTGCTCGTGGCGCTGGCTTTTCCGCTCACATGGGGCGTGCTCGATCTGCTGCGTCGCCGCCGGGTAAATCTGATTGCCGTACTGGGTCTGGTCAGCATCTCGTTGACTGGCGGGATCGGCTTGCTGGAACTTGATACACAATGGCTCGCCGTCAAGGAGGCGGCGATTCCCGGCCTGATCGGCATCGCGGTGGTCGTGTCCACCCGCACCCGCTACCCGCTGGTCAAGACCTTGCTCTACAACCCGGCACTGATTGATGTCGCGCGAGTTCAGAAGAGCCTGGAGGAAAAGGGAAATTCCGCGGCGTTCAACGCCCGCTTGAAGACTGCCACCTACCTGCTCGGCGGCACTTTCTTTTTCTCCTCCTTCATGAACTACCTGCTGGCCACCTGGATCGTCACCAGTCCCGCCGGCAGTGAGGCATTCAACGAGCAACTCGGCCGGCTGGCCCTGTTGAGCTACCCGATAATCGCCATCCCGTCGATGCTGATGATGATGGCCTTGCTGTATTACCTGGCGCGGGCGGCTCGGGAACTCGCGGGGCTCAAGCTGACCGAAGTGTTGCATCATTGAACCCTGACCGTTGCGGAGTGCCGCCGTGAATCCTGAACAGCAAAAATCCATCCTGACCATCGCTCTGCTCGCTGCCTTTGCCGACGGCAGCAAGGACGACCGCGAACGCGAGCGGATTCGCCAACTGGCCGAATCGCTCGCCAACGAAGTGGGTGCCCCCGATCTTGCGCGCCTGTATCAGGACGTGCTGCTCAAGCGTGTCACCGCCGCCAGCGCTGCCGCTGCGCTCGATGACCCCGATCACCGCCAGCTCGCCTACGAAATGGCGGTATGCGTGTGCGATGCCGACGGCGCTCAGAGCGCTGCCGAGCGCCGCTTCCTCGCCGAGCTGAAAGCCACGCTCGGTCTCGATGCCGCGCAAACCGCGACGGTCGAACGCGAGGCCGATGCGCTGGCCGACGTGCCGCTGGTCGGGCCATCCACCGCAGCGACAGTGGCGCCCCGGCCGGATCAATTCGCGGTCCCCGGCCCGGTGGTGGCCGCGGTGCCGAATGTGCCCGAAGCCGAACTCGACCAGTCGATTCTCAATTATTCGATTCTCAACGGCGCGCTGGAACTGCTGCCGCAGTCCTGGGCGTCGTTGGCCATCATTCCCCTGCAGATGAAGATGGTGTATCGCATCGGCAAGGCCCACGGTGTTGATCTCGACAAGGGCCACATCAAGGAATTTCTCGCCACCGTGGGCGTCGGCCTTACCTCGCAATACCTCGAGCAGATCGGTCGCAAGCTGCTCGGCGGCCTGCTCGGGCGTGCGGCAGGCCGCATGGTGGGCAGCCTCGGCGGCGCGGCCACGGGTGTCGCATTCTCGTTCGCGACCACTTACGCGCTGGGTCAGATCGCGAAGCGCTACTACGCGGGCGGGCGGCAAATGAGCACCGCCGTGCTGCAAGACAGCTTCCGCAATCTGCTCGGTCCGGCCAAGCAATTGCAAACGCAATACTTGTCGCAAATCGAACAGAAGGCGAGCACGATCGACTCGACCCAGATCATGGCGCTGGTGCGCGGGGCGTGACTTTCAGGCTGATGCGGCACTTGGCCGCTTCGGCAGGCGCCGGAAAAACATCAATGAGGCGGTTAACATGGCAGGTTCAGGAAAAGCACTTCAGCGGGACGTCGAAACGGCCTATCCGAAAATATGCTTTCATCGCCAAGCTGCGAAGGATAGGAATTTCAACGCCACATTCTGAAGCATCCTGTCCATTTTCGTTGAAT
>CAZXNF010000532.1:0-2764 GCA_964641785.1 uncultured Streptomycetaceae bacterium
GGGAGGAGGCGGCCGCGGACTCCGGGCGCGGGCGCATGCTCTACGAAAACCATTGCCAGTTCTGCCACAGCCGGCAGGTGCACGGGCGCGCGGACCGTTGGCCGAATACGCGGGCGGACCTGCGGGGGATCGTGGACCAATGGCGGCGGAACGACCGCCTGCGCTGGAGCGACGAGGACATCGACGACGTGACGGCCTACCTCAACGCCACGCAGTACCGCTTCGAGAAATAGCGGCTTTAGGGCGGGGTGTGGCAGTTCTGGCCCATCAGCGCTTTGAGGCCGGGCAGGTCCAGAATGTCGATGGCCTTGTTGCGCACCGCCAGCAAGCCCTTGTCCTGCAGTTGGGAAAAGGCCCGGCTGACCGTTTCGAGCTTGAGGCCGAGGTAGCTGCCGATTTCCTCGCGCGTCATGCGCAGGTTGAACTGCGTGGACGAGTAGCCGCGGGCGGCGAAGCGCTGCGACAGGTTGAGCAGGAAGGCGGCGAGCCGTTCCTCGGCGCGCATGCTGCCGAGCAGCAGCATGACGCCGTGGTCGTGCGCGATCTCGCGGCTCATCATGCGGTGGAAATGGCTCTGCAGAGTGGGGATCTCGCGCGACAGCCGCTCCAAGTCCGCGAATGGAATCTCGCAGACCTCGCTGTCCTCCAGCGCGATGGTGTCGCACTGGTGCTTGCCGGCGCCGATGCCGTCCATGCCCATGACCTCGCCGTTCATGTGGAAGCCGGCCACCTGCTCGCGCCCGTCGTCGTGCAGGACCACGCTCTTGAGGAAGCCCGTCCGCACGGCATACAGGGAGGCGAGGTCGCTGCCGGTGAGGTATAGGGTGTCGCCCCGCGTGAGCGTGCGCCGGCGCGCCACCAGCCGGTCGAGCTCAGCGAGGTCGGTACCGTCCAGTCCCGCCGGCAGGCACAGTTCACGCAGGTTGCAGCCCGAACAGTGGGAGCGCAGTTCGTGGATCGAGATGACGGGAGCAAGCGCGACAGCCATCCCCAAGCATACCGCACACGATGCGCCGGGGGTTTGTGCGTGCGGATTGACGTAAATCAAACCCACCTGGGCGGTGCCGGGGATACTTTGGCCCGTGGAGAGCATCGACATGAAAGCGACCCCGTCAGCACCGACCAAACCCGCTTCGTCGGAGTTTGATCCTGCCCTCGTGCGGCGTTTCGACGGGCCTGGGCCGCGCTATACGTCCTATCCCACGGCCGACCGCTTCGTGGAGGCCTTCGGCGACGAGGCCTACCGGGCCTCCTTGCAGCGCCGCAACGTCGGCGGCGCGGCCCGCCCGCTGTCGCTGTACGTCCACGTTCCGTTCTGCGCGACGCTGTGCTTTTACTGCGGGTGCAACAAGATCGTGACCCGCGACCGTGGCCGTGCCGATACCTATTTGAGCTTTCTTGAGCGCGAGGCGATGTTGCAGCGCGTGGCGCTGGGCGGCGCGACCGCGCCGGTGGTCCAGATGCACTGGGGCGGCGGGACGCCGAATTTCCTGACGCTGGCGCAGACCGCGGCGCTGGTCAAGATGCTGCGCGAGCATTACGACTTCGCGCCGGATGGCGAGTACTCGATCGAGATCGATCCGCGTTCGGCGGATGCCGCGCGCGTTGCGCAGCTCGCGGCGCTGGGCTTCAACCGCATGTCGGTCGGCGTCCAGGACTTCGATCCGGACGTGCAGCGCGCGATCAACCGCATCCAGAGCGAGGCGCAGACCGCGGAAGTGGTGCAGGCGGCGCGCGCCCACGGCTTCGCCTCAGTGAACATCGACCTGATCTACGGCCTGCCGCGGCAGACCAGCCTCGGCTTCAACCGCACGCTGGCGCGGGTGATCGCGCTGGCGCCCGACCGCATCGCGCTCTACAGCTACGCGCACCTGCCACGCGCGTTCAAGCCCCAGCGGCGCATTAATGAATCCGAGCTGCCGGCGCCGGAGGCGAAACTCAAGCTGCTGGAGCTCGCGATCCGCCGCCTTAGCGAGGCCGGTTACCTGCACATCGGCATGGACCACTTTGCGCTGCCCGGTGATGCGTTGGCGGTGGCGCAGCGGCAGGGCCGGCTGTACCGCAACTTCCAGGGCTATACCACGCGCGGCGACTGCGATCTCGTCGGCCTCGGCGTGTCGGCGATCGGCGCGGTGGCCGCCACCTATAGCCAGAACCATCGCACCCTGCCGGAATACTGGGAAGCGCTCGATCGCGGCGAGCTGCCGGTGATGCGCGGGCTGGAGCTGACGGCCGACGACCTCGCGCGGCGCGCCGTCATCCAGGCGCTCATGTGCCAGTTCGCGGTCTCCAAGGAGGGCATCGAGGAGGCCTGGTTGCTCGACTTTGACCGCGCCTACGCCACGGAACTCGCAGAACTTGAGGAATTCGAGCGTCTCGGGCTGGTGGTGCGCGAACCCCGCTGGCTGACCGTGACGCCGCGCGGGCGCTTTGTGGTGCGCGCGATCGCGATGGTGTTCGACCGTTACCTGCGCGCGGACCGCGAGCGCCGCCGCTATTCGGGAATCATATGAGCACGCTGCTCGGCGTCGCCGCGGGTGCGGCTTTCGTCACCGGGCTGGCGGGCGGCGTGCACTGCGCCGGAATGTGCGGCGGCATCGTGCATGCGTTCACGGCGGCGCGCGGCGCGGCCGGGCGCGCCAGGCCGCGCTACCTGATCGCTTACAACGCGGGCCGCGTGGTCAGCTACGCCTGCGCGGGTGCGCTGGCCGGCGCGCTCGGCCAGGCGGGATTACTGACGCGCGCCGCGCCGCTGTTGCAGCCA
>CAZXNF010000533.1:0-2763 GCA_964641785.1 uncultured Streptomycetaceae bacterium
GTAAATGTATGCGAGTGCCTGCACGTTTCCTCCCTCGTCAGAAAGGTCTAACGTTCGAGCTAAGCGGGCGACGACGGCGTGGCGCGCTGGACAGCAAGCGCAAAATGGGCCGCAGGCCCAGCGCTTGATGGCCAGCGCGCCATGCCGTTGGCGCTCCGCTTGAGCGAGGGGTTAGGCGTCACCGCGCTGGCCATACGATTGTGCCGAGTAGTCTTGAGGGTTCGATGAGGATGACCGCTTTCATTGCCAACAGGCGGGCTGTGGCAGTCTTTCGGCTGCTCAGGTACTGCTGCAAGCTTTTTACAGGTTCGGTCGGATCTGCCCCGGGGATTGACCTGCCAATTAGGTCGACGCGTCTTCCAATGAATTCCGGCTTGTCGGGTGATACGCCGAATTTGGGGTCTCCAAAGTCGACTTTCGCTATTCTTCTAGGCGGGAACATCCGAGTGGCGTCTTCCGTATAGAAGCTCCATACATCTAGATCCTTTATCCCGTTCTTCCCGTCGAGGTAGTGCAGGGCTCCACCTTGACAAAGCGCAACTGCAAAAAGTCTTGATGAGTACAGTGAACCGGTTTCGGGCTTGCGCCGAAATAGTGACTTACGGTCTTCGGCGGCAAGCTGCCCTAAGCAACGGAGGTCGTCTTCGGTGATTGGAAGTATGGAGCGTGTCATTGTGACGCCTAACTAGATTTATACGGCACTTTTGCCGGTTAACAGGAAGTGGTGTCCGTTGAACAGGATCGGCGCGCCACCTGAAAATGCGTTCATGGTCATCATCCTAGCGCGAAACTTTAAAGAAAACAGCTTCGCGAAAAGCCGGTTAACAAAGGCCGGGATTTGTCCGGACGGGAGAGGCTGAGCGGTCAGCTTTCAAACCGTCCGTTTAACAAGATCGGCAGCACTGGCGAAAATGTCCGACGCATCAATACGCTATAGGAACATTCGAAAGTAAGTAGCTGCGCGGAAAGCCGGTTAACCAGTGCCTCGTTTCACCATCCCCAAGCAATTCCGGCAAAGAACTCTGCCGGGTCAGAGCAGGGATGCTTTCGGCCCAATAGCATTATTCCACCGCTATGGCACCGAACCGTGGCCCAGCATGATCGGGTCGAAACGTGAAAGAACGGTCATGCCGCGCGCTTAGTATCTGCCGGCGCGGCATGCAGTTGCAGCCCCAATGCCGCAACGACTTTCAATATGGTGGCGAGCTCCGGATTGCCCGCCGGTGAGAGGGCCTTGTAGAGGCTTTCACGCCCGAGGCCGGTTTCGCGCGCAACCTGGGTCATGCCTTTGGCGCGCGCGATGTCCCCCAGCGAAGCCGCCACCAGCGCCGGATCGCCTTCTTCGAGGGCGGCTTCCAGGTACGCGGCCATGTCCTCATCGGTTATCAGATGTTCGGCCGGATCCCACAACGTCGCGATTGTCTTGGCCTTCTTCATGCCACAGAATGTATTGCATGGGATACAGCAAGGCAAGAGTGCGATTCCCACACGCCTAAACGGCGTTCGTTTCCCTACTCCGCCAGCAATTCCAGCAACGCCGCCCCATACCGCTCCCGCTTGGTCGCCCCGATCCCCGAAATCCGCCCCAGGGCCTCGTCACTCTGCGGACAGTCCTGCGCGAGCTGCGCCAGCGTCGCGTCGTGGAAGATCACATAGGCCGGCACGCCCTGTTCCTTCGCCGTCGCCGCGCGCCAGGTACGCAGGCGCTCCCAGCGTTCGCGGGCGTCGGCGGCCAGTGCTGCGACCGGCGCCGCGCCGCGGGAGGTGCTGCGCGAGGACGGGGCGCGGCTGCGCTCGATCGCCTTGCGCATCGATACGGTTTGCCCCCCGGTGAGCACACTGCGGCTGGCTTCCGTCAGCCGCAATGCGCCGTGGCGTTCGTGGTCCACCGCCAGCAGGCCCTGCGCCACGAGTTGGCGGAACACCGCGCGCCAGGCTTTCTCGTCCACGTCCTTGCCGATGCCGAAGGTCGTCACCTGGTCGTGCTCCCACTTGCGGATGCGCTCGGTGTCCTTGCCGAGCAATACGTCCGTGAGGTGGCCGGCTCCGAAGCGCTGGCCGGTACGGAAGGCGCAGGACAGGGCCTTCTGTGCGGCGACGGTGCCATCCCACACTTCCGGCGGTTCGAGGCAGTTGTCGCAGTTGCCGCAGGGGGTAGAGGCTTCGCCGAAGTATTCGAGCAGGCGCACGCGCCGGCAGCCGGTGGCCTCGCACAGGCCCAGCAACGCGTCGAGCTTGGCGCCGGAAACGCGCTTGAAGGCTTCGTTGGCCTCCGACTCGTCGATCATGCGGCGCTGGTTCACGACGTCCGCAAGGCCGTAGGCCATCCATGCGTCAGCGGGCGTGCCGTCGCGGCCGGCGCGGCCCGTTTCCTGATAATAGCCTTCGATGCTTTTCGGCAGGTCGAGATGGGCGACGAAGCGCACGTCGGGTTTGTCGATGCCCATGCCGAAGGCGATGGTGGCCGTCATCACGATGCCGTCTTCCCGCAGGAAGCGCGCCTGGTGTGTTGCCCGCGTCGCGGCGTCCATGCCCGCGTGATAGGGCAGGGCGGTGATGCCCTGCTGCACCAGCCATTCGGCCGTCTCCTCGACCTTGCGCCGCGACAGGCAATAGACGATGCCGGCGTCGCCCACGTGCTCCGCGCGCAGGAAGGCGAGCAATTGCGCGCGCGCGTCCGCCTTTTCGACGATGCGGTAGCGGATGTTCGGCCGGTCGAAGCTGGAAATAAAGATCCGGGCTTCGCCCAGATCGAGCCGTTCG
>CAZXNF010000534.1:0-2761 GCA_964641785.1 uncultured Streptomycetaceae bacterium
GCGCGGTGGTGGGCGGCACGCTGTCGCACCAGATCACCGGCCTCGCCGCGAAGGAGGGGCCGCCCATCCGCTCGGGCCAGGCTTTCCTCGTCATCGACCCCGGTGCGCTGACGGGGCAGGATGTCTATCTCGAACGCGTGGAAACGCTGGTCGCGGAAATACTGAAGGACGAAGACGTGCGGCTGCCGGGGGCGCGGCGGCGCAAGGTGGAGGCGCAGGCAGCGGCGGGCGGGATGACGGTGGATGCGGGGTTGGTGGCGGAGCTCAGGGCGTTGGCGGGCTCTTGAGACAGGAGTGGCCGCCAAGGTCTTGATACCCCCTTGAGGGGTACGCCAATGATGCGAAGAAAAGCAGAGTAGTCGGGAGAGGTGGAGAGGGTTTAATGTCGCGCTGACTAGCGCGCGCCGTTTTTGCGCGCCTCAGTGTCAAGCAGCGGGTTATACGGCTTTGCCGGCATGTAGAAGAGAGCGACGAACCGTCTGCGGTGGTTCTATTTCAACAAAGCGATTGGCGGGATATCAGTAGTCCTCGCCACTTTCATCGATCAACCGAATGTCGCCTTCGGCAGCCAAGTCTTCGTCCGGTAAAACTCAGTAGATCTTGTGAAGTTCCAAAGATGCGGGGTAGCCGTGATTGTCGATACACACCGCAAAATGTGCTGAGGCAGATTTGTGTCGTTTCATAGCCATTCGTCCAAGTAACGCTTGCGTTTAATTTCACTTTTGCCAATGCCGTGCGCTTCGTACCAGTGAAGCTCAGCGAGGCGAACGTGCCCGTTAGGAAGACGAATTCGAGCAAGTCCTTTCACCTTCCGTCATCGGCCTTATCCATAGTTTCGTCTCAAACGCTTGAGATCGTAAATTCCTTGTCTCGTTGCGATTGTTTCGACGACGGTTATCTCGCCGACGATCTCGAAGTCCATGGCTGAATTGTGCTACGTCACGGGACAGCGTCTTGAAGCCGTATAACGTAGAGCTAACGGGCGCTGCGCAGCCGTATCGCGCAGCGCCCGTGTTGAGCGCCGAGTTGGCGATACGCTTTGGCGGGACACGGCACCCCGGCCCCAAAAAAATCGGCGCCGGCATTACGGTGACCGTGAGCCGATGCGCTGTTCCAATTGATCCACTGATCGAGCAGTTGCGCGAACTCGCGGCCGAAGGCGGTAATGTTGTATTCAACGCGCGGCGGCACCTCCGGGTAACTGGTCTTTTCCAGGATGCCGAAGCGCACCAGCTTGACTAGGCGCTCGTTGAGCACCTTGGCGCTGAGGCCGTCGACGGCGTGTTCCATGGCACCGGGCCGGTGCACGCCATGGCGCACCAGGTCAATCACGGTCAGCGACCATTTGCAGCCGATTACGCTTTCCACCATCTGATGGACGCTGAGTGTGCTCACAAACAATATCTCCGCTGCCGATTCAATAAGATGCACCGTTTGGTGCCTACCCCACTCTTATGTATCTGCTTTTTACCGCCGCTCGTGGCCTGTAGGTCAGCGCTTGCGGCACCGACAAAACCCACAACCAATCTTATTCGAAAAGGAGTATTTCATGCGCCACATTCCTGTACGCATGCTGGCACTCATGAGCACCACGGCGGCCCTTGCAGCGGACACTGCCGCCGTCCCCTATCCACAGAACTACCGTGACTGGCATCACGTCAAGAGCATGGTCATCAACTCAGGCCACCCGCTGTACGAAGCATTCGGCGGCATCCACCACCTGTACGCCAATGGTGCCGCCGTGAAGGGGTACAAGAGCGGCACTTGGCCCGACGGCGCGGTGATCGTATTCGATCTGCTGGAGGCCAAATCCGCCGACAACGCCGTCACCGAGGGTGCGCGCAAGGTGGTCGGCGTGATGCACCGAGACGCAAAGAAATTTGCCGCGACCGGAGGCTGGGGCTACGAGGGCTTTAAGGGCGACAGCAAGACCGAGCGCGCGGTCGGTGCCAATGCGCTGGCGGCCTGCCACACCTGCCACATTGCGCAGAAGGATAGCGGCTTCGTCTTCAGCATGCTGCGGCCGTAAGCGGCGCACACGACCTTGCACCGATGCAACTGCCCTGGTCGCCGTAAACGAATCCCTGGTCATTGAGAGGCCCAACGTGGAGGTGTGCGGCGCGCCGAGTCCGCCACTTGAACAAGCACTGCCGCTCCCGACGCATCCGCCACCACCGCGATGTTAGAGCGCACGTTCGCTGACCGGAGCGAGAGGCGTGCTCACAAACGGACTCACGCTTTATGAACGGCGGCTGCGGCTCTGGTTGCTTCTTTCCACAGGGCGCTTGGATTGACGCGGCACGTTGACCCGGGGAGCAGTTGCCTCGCGGACCTGTTCCCGGCTCGGCGTCCCTTTGGGGGAGACGCCCTTCCCGATCGGACTTTTCTTCGGTTTCATGATGGTTACCCTAAACAATAGTCACGTCAGCGATTGTGTCGACCCGAAGCGGGTCAACAAGAAACTACATTGCAGAAATAACCACGAAAGCGATTTCTGCTGCGACAAGCATATGCGTTTGGGTGGACATGGACTCTAACATGGAGGTGACGCGCGCTGCGCGGCTTTATCGCGCAGCGCCCAGTGACCTAAGGGCGCGAGGTTGAGCGCCGGGTTATGCGGCATGACGCTGCACCCCAAGAAGTACAGCTTCCAAGTCTTTGAGTTCTACCTGGCCCCCACTAGCTGAATCATTACGCATGATGGCGACCATGCGTGTGAAGGCAGCGCATTGCTCGGGAGTGTTCATTGTGGCGCCAAGTC
>CAZXNF010000535.1:0-2738 GCA_964641785.1 uncultured Streptomycetaceae bacterium
TCGCTCGCCCCCATCCTAGCCTTCCCCCGCAAGCGAGGGAAGGAACCTTAAGTAAATGACATTCTGGACTGAGACCTAACTCTTGTACTTCAGCTTGCGTTTGAGTTCGTCCATCGGCGGGTTGTTCAGCATCAGTTCGCCGTTGACCATGAAGGAAGGCGTGCCGACGCCGCCGGGCGGCACGTTGTGGGCGGCGAGCAGTTCGCCAAACTTGCGGTGCTGCGCCGCATCCTTGTCCAGGAAGATTTCCGTGAAGGGGATGCCCGCGGCCGTGAGCTGGCCGCGCTTCTGCGTGCAGTAACCGCAGGTCGTCAGCGAGTACATGATGACCTCGTTGCCGGGCGCGAGCTTCGCGGCGACGTTATCGGTCTTGCCGCCGCTGAAATGCCAAGCGAGGAACAGGCCGCCGACGAACAGGGCGATTTTGAAGGGGCTACTCACGGACGCCTCCCTTGGCGAATTCCGGCAGTGTATCCAGTTCGAGCTCCAGCACGGTCCAGTGATCAACCTCAGCCGAACCGAAGGCATGGCGCTTGGGTATCGTGCCGACGATCCGGTTGCCGCGCGCGACGAGCCAGCGGATGACTTCAGGCCGGTCTGCTTCGCTGCGCATGGTGCGGAAGCCGCGCCGGATCATGAGACGCCGGCTCTCGTCGGCCAGCCGCTTGCCGATGCCTTGGCCGCGGTAATCCGGAGCCACGGCGAAGCTCTCGCCCTCGACGAGTGTCGGCGAAAGTTGGAGATAGCTGCGCACGCCGACGATGCGCCCGCCGTCTACCGCGACCAGCGCGTTCTCCACCACGAATTTGGCGCATTCGGGATGGGGGATCTCGGCCGAAGGCGCCAGCGGCGCGAGATTCCAGTGCGCGAGCAACCGCATCACCTCGTCATGGTCGGCCGGCTGCATGCTGCGGATGATGATAGTCACACACGCGCCTTCATGTGGCGCCGTCGCCGTCCGCGACAAGGCATACGAACGCGTTGAATTTCATGCTGGCTGAACGCGGTATATCCGCAACGGGTGACAAGGTGACGACGAAGGGATGGGACAAGGCTTCGTGAATCGCCGCCGTCATGTCACGTTCTTCTTCGGGCCGCAGGGGGCGCTCGGCCACGTAGCGCGCCTCGACGTGGTCCAGCGTATGCTGGATGAGCTGCAGTTGCTGGATCGGTGCGATACCCGCGGTGCGGATCACCGGCGTCGTCGGGAAGTAGCGCTGACCCTTGGGCAATACGAACATGTCCCGGGTGCGGCCGAAAATGCGCTTCATTACGGGCAGGCTGCGCCCGCACGCGCAGGGATCGCCGGCTTCGGCATAGTCGCCGAGCACATAACGGAACAACGGCATGGCGAAATTATGCAAGGTGGTGACGGCGACGCGTCCGGCCACGCCCGGCGGGCAGGGCCCTCCGGCTTCATCGAGTATTTCGACCAGCACGTTCTCGGATTGCACGTGATAGTGCTCGTGTTCGGGACATTGCAAGGCGAGGTAGCCGGTCTCTTCCGCGCTGTAGCTGTCGATCAGGGGCACATTCCACGCCTCGCGGCAGAGCGCGCGCAGGTCTGCCGGCAGTGACTCGCCGAAGGTAAGGACTTCCTTCAGTCGGGGCAGCCGGATCCTCCGCTCCAGGGAAAAATGCGCGAGGGCGCGCACGTTGACCGGATGGGTCAGGAGGTATTGGGCGCCGTGTTGCTGTAACCAATCGAGCTGCCGCGCGGTGTCGGTCGCGATGTTGAGAATGGCGCAGGGACCGTTGGCGGCCACGCCTGCCGTGGCGGGTCCCCAGCCGGGTCGTACGGAGTTCTCCACGAGCGCGCGGATGGCGCACAACGTGCTGGTGAAGTCCCGCCGGTGCCACAAATGATCGCGCAGTGTGAGCGCCAGCCAGAACAGGCGCGTGAGTTCCGTGCCGATGAGACGCAGCGGTTCACCGGTAGAGCCGCCGGTTTTGTATTGCACCGGGCGGCCGTGGTCGGGTGGAACGGCGTTCGACAACAGCGCGTTGCCCGCGTCCTGCACGTCGCGGCGGGTCATGACCGGCACGCGGCGGAACGCGGCCGGATCGATGTCGCGATCGGGCGAAAGGCCGGCGGCCGCGAGACGTTCGCGGTGCCAGGGCACCGTGTTCATCGCATGCGTGACGACCGCCCGCAACTGACGGAACTGCAGCGCTTCGAGGTCGGCCAGGGGCAAGCGCTCGCTCTGCTGCAACTGCCACTGCAGCGCGAGCAGCGCCGCACCCTGCGGCGCCGGCAGCGCCGGCCACACGATGCCGGGAACGCTGCTTTTCCACTCGGGCATGATCAAGCGGAGTATAGCGAATCGTTCTATGGGTTCAGCGCACCGCGCTCGGCGAGGAAAGGCGCGAGCACCTGCGCGGTATGCGAGCGGTCCGCGTGTTTCAGGATTGCTTCGGGCGTGCCCTGCGCGACCACGCGCCCGCCGCCGTCGCCGCCTTCGGGGCCGAGGTCGACGAGCCAGTCCGCCTCCGCGATCACGTCGAGGTTGTGCTCGATCAGCACGACGGTGTTGCCCGCATCGACCAGCCGGTGCAGCACGCGGATCAGTTTCTCCACGTCCGCCATATGCAGGCCGACGGTGGGTTCGTCCAATACGTAAAGCGTGCGGTGGTGATTGCCCCCCACCCTGGAAGGGAGCGGGGCAATCGCCGCCGCACGCCCGTTCTCGCCCTCCCCTGCTGGCGGGGGAGGGTTGGGGAGGGGGCTGCGCACCCCC
>CAZXNF010000536.1:0-2722 GCA_964641785.1 uncultured Streptomycetaceae bacterium
CCTGCTTCTGGTAGATGCAGGCTTTCATGCAGTCGTTGCAGATGCGGTGGCCGGTAGCCGCCACCATCGGGTTGTCCACCACGATCATGGCCAGCGCGCCGACCGGCACGCCTTCGGCCTTGAGCTTGTGGAACTCCGAGATCTTTTCCTCGAGCGGGCAACCGGCGAGCGTGACGCCGAAGCCGCTTTTCTTGTAGGCGGCGCTGCCGCGCGCATCCTGCTGGCCTTTCTCTTTCAAACCCTTGGAGCAGGAGTCCTTGCCCTGCTCGTGGCACCAGATGCAGTAGTGCGCCTCCGACAAGGCACCGGCGAGGTCGGTGCCGGCATCGGTCAGCGCAAAACCTTCGCGGCGGCGCAGGTGGTGGAGCGTGTGTACCGTGTAACCCGCCGCCGTGTCGGTGTGGACGGGTACTAACCGCTGCGGATCGAGCTTGGCCGGCGTCTTGAACAGCACGCTGCCGGCGTGACGCTTGCGGCCCTCGGGCGCGAACATCGCCCACGCAGCGTAACGTGCCGCGAGGTCCAGCGCCGCCGCGTGCGCGCCTTCGTCCGCTTGCCAGCGGGTCACCGCGTTCGCAAATGCGATCTCCGTAAAGGGTTCGCGGAGAGCCGCCGTCAGTTCGCGGCCGAGGGCGGCGCCATCCAGCGCGATTGCCACGCCCGGTTTGTAGGCATGCATGGCCTTGCGCTGCACGAACAGGCGGCGGCACGCAAACACCGGCGCCAGTGCGTGATGACGCGCGGACAGCGCGGTCCGTTCGGCCTGGATACCGAACAACTCGGCGATGTAGTCTTCGAGGTGCGGCGCCACCGCCAGCAGGAGTTCCGACTCGGCCTTCGCGGGAAGCGCGGCCGGATCTCGGCGGCCGGCAAGGAGGCGATCATGCAAGGCCGGATCGGTCGTCGCGAGCAGCGCGAGAAAGCGCGCATCGACGGCAGCAACGCCCGTCTGCGTGTACAGTTGCGCGAACTGGAAACCAAAGGCTAGGGTAAGCGACATGGATGAGCATCGGTTGAAGGGTTGGGCGATATCGCGTACTGCCGCAGCGTGCGTGCGCCGATTGTCTGCGAGATCGGCAATCGCGGGCAAGCCTGTTTCGATAGGATATGCTTATGCGGCAATCATCCGGGCGCCAATACCACTTCCGCGTGCATGCGCCCCTTCACGGATCACCGCCTTGCCATGACAACTGAAACGCGTCGTCTGCTGATGTGGCTTCTGCTGGGCGGAATGCTGGCCGCGCTGACGGCGCTTGGCTTTCGGGGCTATCTCAGCCCGGACTTTCTAATCGGCTACGCCGCATCGTTCATGTGCTAGCGGCGCCCGCGTGCCGCTCGGCCGCGGTCACGGTATTCGCAATCAGCATGGCCACCGTCATCGGCCCGACGCCGCCCGGCACAGGGGTAATGCGCCCGGCGACCTCCCGCACTGACGCGAAATCCACGTCACCGACGAGCTTGCCGTCGACGCGGTTGATGCCGACATCAATAACCGTGGCCCCGGGCTTGACCATGGCGGCTGTGACCAGCCGCGGCCGCCCTGCGGCCGCCACCAGAATGTCCGCTTCGTGAGTGATGGCGGCGAGATCGGTCGTTTTGGAGTGGCACACCGTGACCGTCGCGCCGCGCGATATCAGCAGCAGTGCCGTCGGCTTGCCCACCTGCTGGCTGCGGCCGATCACCACCGCGCGCTGCCCCTCGATCGCCACGCCTTCCCGGTCCAGCAGATGCATCACCCCGGCCGGCGTGCAGGGCAGCAGTTGCGGGGTCCCGGCGGCCAACGCGCCGAGATTGCGCCAGTGGAAACCGTCAACGTCCTTGTCCGGTGCGATCGCCTGCAGCAAAGCAGCCGGCTCGACCTGCGGCGGCAGCGGCAACTGCACGATCATGCCGTGGATGTCTGCACGGGCGTTTAGCGCCGCGATTTCCGCCAGCAGTTCAGCCGTCGTCACCGTTGCGGGCAAGGCCCGGTGTTCGGAATGCATTCCTAGGCTTTCGCAGGCACGGACCTTGTTGCGGACGTAGACGCGGGAGGCCGGGTCGTCGCCGACCAGCACGGTGGCCAGTCCGGGCGTCACGCCACGGGCCTTCAGCGCCTGGACGCGAGCGGCAAGTCCAGCATACAACGCCTGCGCGGCGGCCGCGCCGTCGATGATGATTGCGGTCATTGCAATGGAAGTCGGATGAAAAACTAGCGGGCCGGAGCCGCCGCTGACGCACTCTCGATGATCTGGAAGAACACCTCGTCCTGCCGGATCAGGCCCAGTTCGCTGCGCGCCCGCTCCTCGATCGCCTCGTGTCCCTGCTTGAGATCGCGCACCTCAGCCTCCAGAGACTGGTTGCGGCCCAGCAATCGGGCGTTGACCTCGTGCTGAGTGCGGACCTGGCGTTCCATCTCGACGCCGCGCAGGATGCCGCCGCGGCCCAGCCACAGCGGATACTGAATCAGCGCGAGCAGCGCGGTCAGCGCGATCGCGAGCAGCTTCACGGCAGCGCCCCGGACAGGGGCCTGTGGTTGACGGGGTTACGCCTCACGCTTCACCCCTCGCGCCTCATCGCAGCTGGTAGAACGCGCCGCGGCCGGCGTACGGCGCATCCTCGCCCAGGTCTTCTTCGATGCGCAGCAGCTGGTTGTACTTGGCCAGGCGGTCGCTGCGCGACAGGCTGCCGGTCTTGATCTGGCCGGCGTTGGTGCCCACCGCGATGTCGGCAATGGTGGTGT
>CAZXNF010000537.1:0-1409 GCA_964641785.1 uncultured Streptomycetaceae bacterium
GGCGCCGGCGCCGGCATCGTTTGCCGTCAGCACCAGTTGCCCCCCGTTGGTGGACACCGGCACCGTCGCGGTGTTGATGGAGCCGTTGACCGTCTCAAGCCAGAGCTTGCCGCCGCCCGCCTGGTTGCGGAACACGCCAGTGAGCGTGACCCCGCCCTGATTCTGGACGTAGACATCACCGCTGGACGTGTTGTCAGCACTCAGCGTGCCCGTGTTCGTATGCACGGCATTGGCCGTGGTCCCGATGCCGGCCCCCGCCAGCAGCGTCACGCTGGTGGCACTGGTGGCCATCCCGCCGCCGGCGTCCGTGATGGCCCCGCTCGACGACTTGACGCGCAGCGCGTTGGGCGTCGACAGCAGCGCGTTGAGCGCCACGTTCCCGCTGCCATTGTCCAGCTGGACGACACCGCCGGCGGCGCCGGCGATGGCGGTAGCCCCCGCTACCGTGAGCGTCCCCGTATGCGCCAGGTCGCCGATGGTTAGCGTGCCGGTCGTGCCGACGGTGTTGATTTCCGCAGCGGTCAGTCCGAGCCCACCCGCACCGCCGAGGGTGATCGCCTGACCCGCAGTCGCGGTGGTCAGATTGACCGCACCCGAGCCACCGATGATGGAGCCGGTCAGCGCCATATCGTCCGCGTTCAGGGTCACCGCTGTCGCACCGGCGTTGTTGCTGATCGTGCCGCTGTTGGTCAGCAGACCGCCGGCACCCGTGGTCAGGGTCACGCCGCCGGCACCGCGCAGCAGCCCCGCCCCCGTGTGGCTGATGTTGTTGCCCACCGTCGCGGTCAGGGTGCCGCCCGTCGTCACCGACGCGGTGTTGCTGAAATGACGGCCGGCGTTGACGGTCATCGCCCCGGTCGTACTGCCAGTGTTGGCGCTGACCACCACATCGCTCGCGCCACCGGTCGTGACCAAGTCCACCGTACCGCTGCCGCCAGCGGTCAGCGCACTGCCGATGGTCAGCGTCCCGCCATTCGCCGTCAGGGCGACATTGCCGTTGACGGCCGTGGTCACTGCGCCCGATGTGCCGAGCGTGCCGGCGTTGGTGACGATGACACCGCCGCCGCCCGCCTGGCTGATACCGGTGATGTTAAGGGCTCCTGCGTTGACCAGTTGCACGTTGCCGCCAGTGATGTTGGTCGCGTTGAACGCGCCGACGGTGTGACCGAAATCAAGGATGGTTCCGCCCACCGATGAGGTCGCGAGGGACGCCGCGGAAATTGCGCCCGAATCGGAAATCACACCGCCCGCGTTGACGGTCAGCAGGCCGGCGAGCGTGACAGCGCCAAGATCGATCGCGTTGACGTCCACCAGCGTGGCATTGTTGCCACTGACGATACTGACCGCGCCGCCAAAGTTGTTGGCGTTGTTCAACGTGATGTCGTTGGCCGCGCCAGCTGTCAGCTGGG
>CAZXNF010000537.1:1509-2718 GCA_964641785.1 uncultured Streptomycetaceae bacterium
CCTGCCGTCAGGCTCGTGGTGCCGGTGACCGCGAGGTTGCCCGCGTCAGTAATGGCGCCGCTGGCGACCAGCACGAGGTTGCCGGACAGTGTCACTGCGCCCAGATTGATCCCGGCGTTGTTGTGCGTGAGCGTGAGGTTCTGGAAGCTCGCCGGGAAGGTTGGGGTCTGGGCTGCCGCGTCCGTGTTGCGGAAATCGAGATCGCGGAAGGTGCCGCCGCTGTTGACGAAGGCCACCGTGCCAGCCGTGCTGTTGGCCTGATTGAGCGTTGCGTCCACGTTCACTGCGGTCGCGGTGAAGGTGGTGCCGCCCGGACCCGAGAGCGTGAAGGCCCCGGTCTGCGTGATCGGACCGGCCGCCGTGACGTCGAAGTTCCCGCTGCCCAGGGTGGAGGCCGCCAGGATCAGACCGCCGGCGCCGGAATCGCGAATCGCGACGTCGTTGGCGCCCGAGTTGTTGAGGCTCACTGCACCGATAAAGTTATTGCCCGCGTCGGTCAGCGTGATCGCGTTCGCGCCTGCGCTGAAGCTGGAGGTACCCGTGATCGTGATCGGAACATTCTGCGTGATACTGCCAACCGCGGTCGCTGTCAGAATGCCGCCGACCGAGCTGGCGCCCATCGTGAAGGCGAGCGCGGCTCCCGTCGTCACGCCCAGGTTGCCACTGATCGTGGAGGTGATGATGTCCAGCGCACCGGTGTCGTTCAGGGTGACGTTGTTGCCGGAGTTCACCTGTACGACGTTGAAGTTGTTGGCGCCGCCGAGCGTGATGTTGTTGCCTGCACCGGCCGTGATGTGCAGGACGCCCGGCACCGTCAGCGCGCCGCTCTGGGTGATCGCAAGACCAGTGATGAGATCCAGACCCGCGCCGACCGAGGAGGCGCCGAGGATCAGCGCGTTGGCGTCGGTCACCGCGACGTTGAAGGCACCCGAGTTGTTCAGGCTCACCGCACCGGTGAAGTCGTTGGCCGCGGTGGTGAGCGTGATGACCCCGGCCCCGCCGTTGAAGCTCGAGGTGCCGCCCACCGTCAGCCCGCCAGCGGTCTGGGTGATGCCCACCGCGTTCACGGTCAGATTGTTGGCCGTGTTGATCGTGCCGAGCTGGATCGCGTTGGTGTCGGTCAGTTGAATCGCGTTGGCGCCCGTGTTGTTGGCCGATACCGCACCGGTGAAGTCGTTGGCCTGCGTCAGCGTGATGGCATTGGCACCC
>CAZXNF010000538.1:0-2699 GCA_964641785.1 uncultured Streptomycetaceae bacterium
AGCCACCACCTGGCGGGCTTCGTGATCGCGCTGTCGCTGATCGCCGTGGTTTACATCGGCTTCGTCGCGCTGGTGCAGACGGACATGAAGAAGCTGATCGCCTATTCGTCGATCTCGCACATGGGTTTCGTGACGCTGGGCGTGTTCCTGTTCAGTCCGCGTGGCCTGGAGGGTGCGGTCGTGCAGATGATCTCGCACGGGTTCATCTCCGGCGCCATGTTCCTGTGCGTGGGCGTGCTCTACGACCGCGTGCACTCGCGCAACATCGCCGATTACGGCGGTGTGGTGAACCGTATGCCGAAGTTCGCCGCGCTCTTTGTGCTGTTCGCCATGGCCAACGCCGGGCTGCCGGGCACCAGCGGCTTCGTCGGCGAGTTCCTGGTCATCCTCGCCGCCATGCAGGTGAACTTCTGGTACGCCTTCGCCGCCGCGTTTACGCTGATCCTGGGCGCGGCCTACACGCTGTGGATGGTCAAGCGCGTGCTGTTCGGCGCGGTGGCCAACCACCATGTCGCCGAACTGCAGGACGCCGACCACCGCGAGCTGTTCGTCCTGGGCGTGCTCGCGGTCGCGGTGCTGGGGCTGGGCCTGTGGCCGGCGCCGCTGGGTGAGTTGTTGCACCAGTCGGTCGCCCAGGTGCTGGACCTCGCTGGTCGCACCAAGACCGGGCTATAGCGGACGAAACAACGGACCTTCATGGACGCCATCCTGCCTCTGCATCCCGCGTACCCGGAGATCTTCGTCCTCGCGATGGTCTGCGTGGTGCTGCTCGTGGACCTTTTTCTGCCCGAAGACCGCCGCTGGGTGACCTACGCCCTGACGCTGGCAACGCTGGCGGGCGCGTTCATCGTGACGCTGATCGGCCCCGGCGCCGAGGAAGTGCAGTACACCTTCAGCGGCATGTTCGTCTACGACCTGCTGGGCAGCGTGCTGAAGCTGCTGGTATTCCTGACCGTGGGCGCGATTCTGGTCTACGGCCGGACCTATCTGCTTGACCGCGGCCTCTACCGCGGCGAGTTCTTCACGCTGGCGCTGTTCGCGACCCTGGGCATGATGATCATGATCTCGGCGGCCAGCCTGCTGACGCTGTACCTCGGGCTGGAACTGCTGTCGCTGTCGCTTTACGCCCTCACCGCGCTGCAGCGTGATTCCACGCGCGCCACCGAAGCGGCCATGAAGTACTTTATCCTCGGCGCGCTGGCCTCCGGGCTGCTGCTCTACGGCATGTCCATGCTCTATGGCGCAACCGGCAGCATCGACCTGCGGGAAATCAGCGAGGCGGCGGTCAGCGGTGAGGCCCATGCCGTGCTGCTGGTGTTCGGACTGGTCTTCGTGGTGGCCGGCCTTGGCTTCAAACTGGGCGCCGTGCCTTTCCACATGTGGGTGCCGGACGTCTACCAAGGGGCGCCGACCCCGGTGACCCTCTTCATCGGCTCGGCCAGCAAGCTGGCCGCGTTCGCCTTCCTGATGCGGCTGCTGGTGCAGGGACTGGGCGCCGACGAACTGGCGGCGCAGTGGCAGTGGATGCTGGTGCTGATGGCGGTGGCGTCGCTCGCGGTCGGCAACCTGGCGGCCATCGCCCAGACCAACCTCAAACGCATGCTGGCGTATTCGACCATCTCGCACATGGGTTTTCTGCTGCTGGGCGTGCTGGCCGCGAATGCCGGCGGCTACACCGCTGCGCTGTTCTACGTGATCACCTACGTGCTGACCACCCTGGTGGCGTTTGGCCTGATCCTCGTGCTCTCGCGGCGCGGCTTCGAGGCCGACAACCTGGACGACTTAAAGGGCCTGAACCGCCGCAGTCCGTGGTACGCCTTCCTGATGCTGCTTGCCATGTTCTCGATGGCGGGCGTGCCGCCAGCGGTTGGTTTCTACGCCAAGCTGAGCGTGCTCCAGGCGGTGGTGGAGATCGGCTACGTGTGGCTGGCCGTGGTGGCGGTGCTGTTCTCGCTGATCGGGGCCTTCTACTACCTGCGGGTGGTGAAGCTCATGTACTTCGACGAGCCGCTCGACACCACACCCGTCCATCCGCCGCTCGACACGCGGCTGCTGCTGTCGATCAACGGACTGCTGGTGCTGCTCTTCGGCGTCTTCCCGCAGCCGGTCGCCCTGCTGTGCGAACTGGCCATCCAGTGGTCGCTGTAGGCGCGGCGTGAGCGGCACGCCGAAGCCTCCCCCCGCACCGCTCCCGGATTTCACCGAGTCGTCGCTCGACTCGACCGCTGTCTATCAGGGCGGCTTTCTCACGTTGTACAAGGACACGGTGCGGCTGCCGGACGGCGGCCGTGCCAGCCGCGAATACCTGCGGCATCCCGGCGCCGCGATGATGATTCCCTTTCTCGACGCCACCACGCTCCTGCTGGAGCACCAGTTCCGGTTCCCGGCGGGGCGCCACTTCCTCGAACTGCCTGCGGGCAAGATCGACCCGGGCGAGACGCCGCTGGCGGCCGCGCAACGCGAGTTGGTGGAGGAGTGCGGCTACACGGCCGGCGAGTGGCGCCACCTCGGCACGTCCCATCCGTGCATCGGCTACTCGGACGAGCGGATCGAAATCTTTACCGCCCGCGACCTGACCCACGTCGGCCATGCCCGCGATCCGGGTGAGTTTCTGGAGTTGCTGCCGGTGGCGCTGGACGAGGCGCTGGCGTGGGTGCGTGACGGCCGTATTACGGACGGCAAGACGATCGTCGGCCTGT
>CAZXNF010000539.1:0-2683 GCA_964641785.1 uncultured Streptomycetaceae bacterium
GCAACGGGCGGGTCAGCCGCGCCGGCGAAACCTGTTTCATGATGCCGGAGGCGCCCTTGGCGCAGATCACCCCCTTGTTCAGCGGATGATCGGGATTGCCGTCGATATAGCGCACCTCGCCGTCGCGCAGGTGCACGCGGATGCCGCAGCGGCACGCGCACATGTAGCAGGTGGTGGTCTTGACCGATGTTGCTGCGCCGCCGTTCAACAGGACACTCCGCGTTGAAAGGACGCCATGTTGCGTTGCACGATCCGGATTGGCCAATGAACTGATCTGATCAGTCCATAAGCGCATGTCGCAGTGCAGCGAACGCCCCTGCGCCCCGGAGCGCTATCGATTACCATCCGGGAGATGAAGATCGGCATCGTTTCGGACAGCCATGATCGGGCGGACGCGCTCGCGCAGGCGGTGCGTGAAGCGAAGGAACAGGGCGCCACGGCCATCGTTCACTGCGGCGACGTGATCGGCGCGCAGACCCTCCGGCCGTCGATCGCACTGGGGCTACCGCTGCACGTGATCCACGGCAACAACCTCGGCGATGCCGCTGCTCTGCACCGGCTGGCGCAGAGCAGCGGCGGCCTCCTCCACTATCACGGCACCGACGCCAGGCTCGAACTCGGCGGACGCAAGGTATTCGTGGTGCACTACCCGGAGTACGGTTACGGCATGGCGTGCACCGGCGAATGGGATCTCGTGTGCTGCGGACACTCGCACCAGGCCGAGATCCGCCGCGTCGCCAGCGTAAAGGGCGGTGACTGCTGGCTGGTCAATCCCGGAACCGTCGCCGGCCTCGCCGCGCCCCGTACCTGGATTTTGGGTGATCTGGCAAGCCTGCAGTTCGAAGTGCGCACGCTCGACCATGGTGCACAAAAAATTTCTATGGGCGCATAGATGTCTTCCCGGTTGCGCCGAACGGTGCGCCGCATAGAATGCGCCTGACCCAATGAGGGAGCGGCAAGCCGTCAATTGCCGCCCGCCGATCGACTGAGAGGAGGAACGATGTTCACGAGCAATCCGTTTGCCGCGCTTTCGGCGTTCATCCCGCCGGCCGCCATGCAGGCCTATGTGGTCGTCATGATCGTCCTGGTGGCTGCTGGAACCCTGTTCGACATCGTTCACAAGGGCAGCGCCAGATACTTTTTCGACCACTGGCGGAGATCGAAAAACCGGGGCGTGAAACCGGTCGGTGGTGCCGAACTGGTGTCGATCGCCGTCAAGACCGGCGTGGTCGATGTGCTGACCTCCGGCGAATTCTGCAACGTGCGCCGCCGGATCGCACATCTCCTTACCATGTACGGGTTCCTGATCTACGTCATCAGCACCGCGGTCATGGTGTTCTGCTACGCGACCCCCGCCGTCACGACGCCCGCCCTGCTGCCGCTGTTATGGTGGGCTGGCGGCCTGATGGTCTGCCTCGGCGGCTACTGGTTCTGGTTCTTCATCCGGGTCGACGTCGCCGCCGAAGGCAAATCACCGTTCCGCGTCATGCGCGCGGACCTGTTCATCCTCTCCCTGCTCGCCAGCGTCACACTGGGCCTCATCTGGGCTTTCCTGCAGGCCAGAGGCAGTGCCGGCGCCGGCGTGGCCTTCGGTCTGTACCTCCTGGCCACGACGGTGCTGTTCGGGTCAGTGCCGTGGTCCAAATTCGCTCACATGTTTTTCAAGCCCGCGGCGGCCTTCGAGAAACGCGTTTCCGAGGCCAATGGCACGTGCGAGAACCTGCCGACGCTGAGCCGGGACGATCCTGAACAACGGGAAAAACATTCCATGGAACTGTTGCGAGACGCCCCGATGGACATGGGGCTTGGCATCAAGCGCGAAGCACCGCGCCACTACTAGAAACCAGCCCGCAGCTTCCAGCGGAACCGATCAAGGAGCCAGCTTATGCCTACCTTCGTCTACATGACGAGGTGCGACGGATGCGGACATTGCGTCGACATCTGCCCGTCGGACATCATGCACATCGACAAGACCTATCGGCGCGCCTACAACATCGAGCCGAACATGTGCTGGGAGTGCTACGCCTGCGTGAAAGCCTGCCCGCAGAATGCGATCGATGTGCGCGGATATGCCGACTTTGCCCCCCTGGGCCACAGCGTTCGCGTCCAACGCGACGAAAAGAAAGGCACGATCGCCTGGAAGATCAAGTTCCGCAACGGCACGGAAAAGAACTTCCTGTCACCGATCACCACCAAGCCCTGGGGAACGGCGATCCCCAAGCTCGCGGATGTTCCCGGCCCCAGCCAGGAAATGCGCGACGGACATCTGTTGTACAGCGAGCCGGAATTCATCCGCATGGATGACGGCGGCTTGCATACACTTCAGTCCGCTGGTCTCACGATGAAGAAAGGTGTGTACTACTGATGGCTTACGAAACGATCATCGAAGACGGCATCGATGTTCTGGTCGTCGGTGCAGGCCTTGGCGGCACGGGTGCCGCATGGGAGGCCCGATTCTGGGGTCAGGACAAGAAGATCGTCATTGCCGAGAAGGCCAATATCGATCGTTCTGGTGCGGTCGCTCAGGGTCTCTACGCCATCAACTGCTATATGGGCACCCGCTGGGGCGAGAACAAGCCGGAGGACCATGTCCGTTACGCTCGCATCGACCTGATGGGGATGGTGCGGGAAGACCTGCTGTTCGATATGGCCCGTCACGTCGACTCCACGGTGCATCAGTTCG
>CAZXNF010000540.1:0-2670 GCA_964641785.1 uncultured Streptomycetaceae bacterium
GCGATCCTGCCGTCCGCGAGGCACACGCTGCGGCGCACGCGATTGAGAGGGGGAGAAACAAAAACAATAAAAACAATAGGGGACAGACCACGATTTCAGCATCGTGTCCGCCGTAGTTGATCGCCCCGCCCCGCAAGTCTTTGGCAATAACTATACCTTGTAGCGGGCAACGGCCTGCTCATTCCACGCCAGCCCGTTCCCTGGACGATCTGGCGTGTATGCCATCCCGTCCGCGATCACCAGCTGCTCCTGCAGCACCGCATTCGCCCAGTCCACGTATTCAAGCCAGTGCGCGGTCGGCGTCGCGCTCAACAGGTGTGCGCTGACCTCCGGATAGAGGTGCGAGGACATCGGGAGCCCGCGCGCTTGCGCAAGCGCGGCAGCCCGCCGCCAGCCCGTGACGCCGCCGATGCGTTCCAGGTCCGGCATGACGAGATCGCAGGCGCCCGCGGCGAGCGCCTTTTCCATGTCGTGCACCTGCGAGAAATTTTCTCCGATCTGGACCGGCAGAGCCAGCGTGTTCGCCACGCGCGCGCAACCGATGTAGTCGTCGTGGCGCACCGGTTCCTCCAGCCAGTACGCGCCCTCGGACTGTAACGCGCGGCCGCGCCGGATCGCCTCGTCGGGTTCCAACGCCTGGTTGTAGTCCACCGGGATCGCAATACCGTCGGGCAGCCGCCCGCGCACCGCGCGCAAGGCCGCGACGTCCTCTTCCAGCGTCGGATAACCCAGCCGCAGCTTGATGCCCTTGAAGCCGCCTTCGAGCAAGCGCTCCGCTTCGTCTGCGAGTTGCGGCGCAGGCATCAGCCCGAGCCCGTTGCTGTTGTAAGCGGGCACCGGCCGCAACTCCGCGCCGAGGTAGCGCGCGAGCGGCAGGTTTGCCGCCTTTGCCAGCGCGTCCCAGCAGGCAGTATCGAACATCGCCAGCGCCATGCGCACGATCCCCTCCACGCCGATCAGCCGGAAGCGCTTCGCCAGCAAGGCCCACAGCACCTCCGGCACCACACGCTGTCCTTTGGTAAGCGCTTCCACCTCCGCCAGCATCCGGACGATGCCGGGCGCGGCTGCGTCCACGTAACAGAACTGCCACGCGTGCCCGGTGATGCCTTCTTCCGTTTGCACGTCCACCAGCAGCAACGGCGCTTCGCGCACCGCCGCAGCACTGGTACCGAGCACGAAGCGCATCGGCACCCGTACCGCGGTCGCGCGCACCGCGCGCACCGTCAGCGCCGGATGCGCGATCGCGGGAAGCTCAGGCATCGCGCTTGCCATCCGCATGCAACGCCAGCACGTCCCACACCGCTCGATTGGCCGGCGTCGGTACACCGACCGCCTTGCCCAGCGTCACCACCCCGCCCGACAGCCATTCGACTTCCAGCGCGTTGCCGCGCTCGAGGTCGTGGTGCATGGAGGACGTCATCGTGGCGGGCACGCCGTCGGCGAAGATCAGCCGGTCGTCGGCATAGTCCGCCGGTAGCGCCACACCGTGCGCGCGGCCGACCGCCACCACTTCTTTCATCAGGTCATGCAGGAAGGCGCGGGTCTGCGGATTCGCGCGGATCGGTCCGATCGCTGAGCGCATCGTGGTCGTGGTGCCGGACAGGCCGACGAGGAAGGTGTACTTTTCCCACAGGGTGCGCCGGATATCGGCGCTGACTTCCGCCTGCACGCCGGCATGCAGCAGCGCCTTCAACAGCCATTCCACGCGCGGCGTGCGCTCGCCGCCGTGCTCGCCGCCGTATTCTCCTATGACCAGCCGCTGCATCGTGCCCACTTGGTCGATCACGCCGGGCCGCGAGATGTGGGTCGCGACGTAGGCCACCCCGCCCATGACCCGCTGTTCGCCGAAATGCCGGCGCAGAATGTCGTCCTTGATGACGCCGTTCTGCAGCGATAGCACCGCCGTGTCGGGACCGACGATGGACTTCACCGCCTCCGCTGCGCTGTCGGTGTCTTTCAGCTTGACGGCGATGATGACGAGGTCCGCGCGCCCGATGGTCGCGGGATCATGGGTGACGTTGACCTTGGGGATATGGAGGTTGCCCTGCGCGGCGTTCTCGATGGTGAGGCCGTGCTTGCGCATCGCCGCGAGATGCGCGCCGCGCGCGACGAAGTGAACGTCGCAGCCGCTGTGCGCGAGCCGCCCGCCGTAGAAGCCGCCGACGCCGCCGGAACCCATCACCGCAATCTTCATGTGTTTCTCCTGACCGGAGCGCCATGATACCGGCGTCCGGACGGGCGCCGGCATGCAGGAGTGGTTTAGACTGCGCCCCTTTCCGCACGGGTATTCCCCACATGACACAGGAAGTCACCCAGACGCTGGCGCAGTTCGCCGCCACCCTCACCTGCGACCGCATCGCGCCTGCCGCGCGCGAGCACACCAAGACGCTGCTGCTCGACGCGCTGGCCTGCGCCTTCGCCGGACACCGCGGTGAGGAAACGCCGCAGGTCGCGGCCTTCGCGCAGGCGATGGCGCAGTCCCGCGAGAACAGCATCATCGGCGGCGATCATTCCTCGCTCACTGGTGCCACGCTGCTCAACGGCTTCCTGATCGCCGCCGTCACCATGAGCGACGCCTACCGCCCGACCATGACGCACGTGACACCCTCGGTGGCGCCGCGCGCGCGGAAGGCCTTGAAGTCGAAACCGAGGCCCACGCGCGTGGTGATT
>CAZXNF010000541.1:0-2660 GCA_964641785.1 uncultured Streptomycetaceae bacterium
CGACGTTCTCGATCATGCGGCCCCCGAACACGCCGGTGCGTGCCACGATCACCTTGTCTCCCGGCGATACCATGTTCACGAAGCAGAACTCCATGCCCACGGAGCCCGGGCCCGAGATCGGGAAGGTCAGCGCGTTCTTCGTCTGGTAGGCGTAGCGCAGCAGCGACTTCAGCTCTTCCATCATGTCCACGAACACCGGATCGAGATAGCCAATCGCGGGCTGGCTCATCGTCGTCAGCACGCGCGGATGGATTTCGGTCGGGCCGGGACCCATCAGCGTGCGTTGCGGCGGGTGGAACGAGTGGATGCGTTTCGCCGGGGCAAACGGGTTCATGGAATCGGCTCCTAAGGTCGAAAAACGGACGGGACTGTCGTCATCGCCACGCGACTTCACGCGGATGGGGCGGCGCTGCTGCGCTTCGTTCAAGACCTCGACGGCCTGGATCTCGCCGCCGCTCAGGGCCTCGATTTCCATCGCCCAGCGCGCGGGCACCGAACCGGATTTCACCCAGTTGCTGACCAGCGCCCGGTCGATCTTCAGGCGACGGGCGGCTTCGGCTTGGGAGCCGAAAAGGGCGACAAGGCGTTCAGCACAGTTCATGAGTCGTGAGTTTGGCATGTCAAAATAATTTTGACAAGGCGGACTCCTAACAGGCTTGGGAAGCGACTCAGGCGGCGCTATTCTTCAGGCATCGGGCGGGCCGCCGCCACGGTTCAGGGAGAGGGCATGAAGCGGGTTCCGCTGCTGCTCATCGTTGCTGCGAGGATGGTGCTCACGGCGCACGCGCTGGAGATGGCTTACTGCGCGGCGCCACCGGCGAAGTAACGGCGAGGCCGTGAAATCTGCAAGAAATCCGCGGGGTGAGAAATCCCGGCCCGTTCGATGCTAGTGCCGATGCGCGCTGCCGCGCGCCGCCACATAGTGCTGCCGCAGCAGATCCCGCCCGAAATCCCCGCTGAAGTCGCGCCACACGGTGTGGATGTGGTTGCTGTCGTTCTGCGAGGCGTCGTACTCGATCAGGATCAGCGATCCCTGCACGCGGTAGTAATGCGGCCGGCCGCGTACCGTCGAGCCGGCCCAGCCGAAGCGTAAAGCCTCGATGCCGCCTTCCTTCGCCCGCGCGAGACGCGCCTCGGCCAGCCCCGGCTCGAAGCTGCGGGCATAGGTTTCCACCAGTTTCCACAACAGCGCGCGCTGTTTGTCGTCGAGCTTTGTTGCGGGGATACCCGCAGCGTCCAAGGGCTCGACCTTGTCCCGGTTGCCGGTGACGATCTCGCCGTAGGTGCGGGGCGAGAACACCGCCTCCTGTCGTTGCGTCTCGCTCAGCGATTCAAGCAGCGCCCAGCCCGCGTCGTGTTCCTCGCCCAGCGCGCGCAGGCCCTTGCGCGGCCCCTTCATCACCGTCGCCGGGTTGGCGCCGAAGAAGCTTGGGGTGTCCACCACCATGCGGTCACCGGCGAGCGTGAAGTTCAGCGACAGGTGGTGCCCCTCGAAACGCCATCCCCAGGCCCGCACGCGATCGGGCGCGCCGTAGATCGTCAGGTGATAGCGCTCCGGATCGCGCATCCAGCCGAAGGCCTCGATCTCGCGCAGCACGAGTTCGAGTTCGATGATGTTCACGACCTTGCGGTAGCCGGGGGCGGAAAGCGCTACGCGCAGCAGGCCGTGTACCGCTTCCCGGTTCGCCGGGTCGAGGTCCTTCAACGCGATGCCGTTGCGGCTGCGCGGGATGTAGTGCCAGTCGAGCCGGTCGCGGTCCTCGAACGCCCGCAGGGCCTGCGCCCGGCTCTTCTCGGGCAGCGCCACCACCAGCCGCTCGGCCGCTTCGCGCATTTTGCTGGCGACGGAAGCGGCCGGGGCCGCCTTGTCCTGCGCTATTGCGGTGACTGCGAATCCCAGCAGGAGAATGAAAACCGGAATACGCATGAGTGTTCGGCAGGGAAAGATTCCGAAGGATATTACGGGATGTCCGCAGACGTCCCCAGGTCCGAACTGAATCCCACCCTCCCCGCCAGCGGCAGCCGGAGCGCCACCGGCCACGGATCGATGCCGAAACTCAGTCCCAGCACGTTGACCTCCAGTCCCTCGACGCTGCTGGCGGTCGCGCCCAGCAAGCCGTAGAGCGACACCTGCCCGCCGCTGCCGCTGGGCGCGGAGCCGAACACCTGGCCACCCCGATAGTCCTTGCCGATGGCGGTGGGCGGCAGGTCGGCGCGCAGTTCCGGCACCGCGCGCGCGACCCACGCGGTGAAGGTGTTGGAGTTGGGCCCCGGCCAGACCGTGTACTCCCTCGCCCACGGGTAGCTGCGTGCCGCCTGGTCGATCCGCTCGATCAGCGCCGCCGCGTCGGGTCCGCGTTTTTCGGCAAGCACTTCGGGCACGGCCCCGTACCAGCGCGCATCCGGCGCGCGCGCGCCGATGGACACCACCGAGCCGCTCCAGCGCAGGTTCCAGCCGATCACCTCGTACACGGTGTAGGCGGCGGCATTAGCAGGCTTCACCGCGATCCAGGTGTGCACGCCGAAATACTTGCGCCAGCCGAACGCGCGCGCCGCATAGACCTGCACGATCGCTTCGGGCGCAACCGCGGGATCGGGCGCGAGGCCCGCGGGTTCGTGGCTCGCGGTGCGCCAGTCGTCGCCCGTCCCGGCGCAGCCCA